>CAYYHF010000359.1:0-2474 GCA_964471415.1 uncultured Clostridia bacterium
TGGCAGTTCGGGCACACCGGTCGCAGGTCATGCACTGGATCCACCTCATACTCACCGGCGATTTCGGAAAGGGGACGAAGATGATGGACGTGAACGAACCCCCCCGCCACGTCCCCATACACGGCACCGAGATCGGTACCACACACGCAACACGCGGTCCCATGAGCCTCAATGCATCGGGCACGAGCTCTCGGATTGCGCTCGTAAGCATTGACTGAGACTCGACGCACCGCGCCTTCGGGAAAGCGCTCCGGCGCTCGCAGTTCATCTGGGTACAGGTACGTTGTATCCACCCAGCCCAGTCTCTCCAGTGCCTCAGCCACCTGGGGCAGCATCTGCCAAACGAATCCCTTATCCGTAGTCCAGCCTGTAGACCAGACGGACCACCATCGATGGGTGAAGTCCGGCCGCAGGTACGGCCTAATCCCGAGCTCGTCGCAGAACGCGTGTCCGAGTCTGCCGTAGTGCAGGTTCACGTAGCTGTGACCTCTTTCCGTCTCTATCCCCGCCAGACGGGCCAATTCCCCCGATGTTACCGTGCGTTCAGGCACCGCGTACTGCTCTTGGAGCAAACGCAGCTGCAAGTCGCTCATCTTGTCACGGATTGCGGTCAAGCCGGCAACGTATCCGTCCACATCCGGCGCATTCGTCATCCTGTACACTGTGGTCATTCTGATCCTCCTCCTTGGCGGCTGTACTCGGCTTCTAGCAAAGAGCTGATAGCACCTCTCAAGACTGGAATCAACCTAGCCATATCTGTGGATGTGACAGCCAAAGCTTCATTTCCGGTCACCGCCATAGCAGTAGTTGCAGGAGAGGCCTTTCTACGCGATACAGTCACAGACGACACGTCCGTTGCGGTAACCAGCGACCCCAATCTGGCAGACTGATACCATGTCTGGATTCGCGGTCTCAACATCGATGGCAACGAAACCCATCGCATGTACCTCCCATCGTAGAGCTAGGACGCGGGGCTGATACTCATTAGTCAGAGCGTGACTTCAAGGCGACAAGTGCTTGGTTCGCTTTCCGCGGTAGCGAAAGCGGGATAGGGGACTCAAGTCCCTCAGGTCGCTGCGCAAAGCCGGGAGCATCGGCGCACTTGGCGAAGACCACCTACTCCTCGAAGTAATCTTGGTCGACCCTTTTCACGATGTAGGACATCACGTTGCTCACTCCCACCTCGTGAGCGATCATGAGTTCCGCAAGTTGCTGACCGTCGACAAGAATGATCCGCTTTTCGATCTTCTCTACGTACTCAACGGCGTCCTGCGAGAACCGTGAAGTTGTGATCAGCACCCCCTTGCGCGCCCTGACGCCTTCCAGGCTTCCCGCAAACGCCTGAACAATGGGGCGTCCCACCGTGTTCTCCCATCGCTTCGCTTGCACATACAGGACATCCAGACCGAGCTTGTCCTGCTTGATGATGCCATCGATCCCCTCGTCGCCTGTCCGGCCAACAGACTGGGCAGCGTCATCCCTGGAACCGCCATACCCCATAGCCACCAGCACATCCAGCACTAGCTTTTCGAAGAATGCCGGCGAACACGTCTTGACCCGCGCCAGCAGTTCCTGAGCGAGTGACTCCTTCATCTCGCGATACGCGAGATGCATGATCTCATCCGGCGTCCGATCTGTAGCCTCGTCATCTTGAGTGTCTCTATCTTCTCGATGACTGTCGCCGCTAGGCGCGGCAAACTCGACGTATTCCGGATACCGCCTCAACAGCTTTCTGTCTACTCGTTGCGGGTTCTCCTGCAGCAACGCCAGCCCCCGCTGAGTAATGCGAACCTTGCCCCTCCCGGTACTTTCCAGTAGAAGAGCCTTCTTCATATACGTGTTGGCCCAGTGCACTCTGCTTCTGAACCTTGTCTCGCCACTCGGGATTCGTTCGTTCCGCTCTGCAGACGTTAGGTCGAACCTGTCGGCTAGCAGGTCCACTAAATCGGAGATGCTATGCTCGTTGCCATCGCGAACTGATTCCAGAAGCGGCAACATGATCGTCTGAAAATCAGGAACAGGCATTCACATCCCTCCTCATGAGTTCAAGTCTATTGTCATCGATAAGCGACCTCTACCGTACGATGCTTCAGTTCCCAGTCCGAGCGTGGTCCTCATCCCCGGCTCCTCACTTGCATTGAAACTCGCTGGCCCCGACCAGCCACATAACCCGCCTCCGGCGATAGCCTCATCTTGCTGAAGGGCTATGTGTGCCTGAGCGGGACCAATCGTATGCGGTTCATCAGACGAGACCCATCTGGTAGTCAGGCTCGTTCAGCACAGCCGCGTGCCAGCGTTCACCGGTAGGGGCCACCGTCTACGACATGCTCTCTCATAGCTGAACGCCCCGAGCGCCGTTGACTGCACCAACTCCCAACAGAAGACGCCCTCAATCTGCCTCCCCGCTCGGCAACGCGCGAAGCCCCAACCCCCGGGCGCGGCGGTTAGCCTCTGCACATTCTGGCCGCCGTACT
>CAYYHF010000360.1:0-2468 GCA_964471415.1 uncultured Clostridia bacterium
GCGCCTCTATCAGCGCTTCTCTGCGATCGTCCGCGATGTCATTGTCAGTGATGGCCACGAAGTCGAGGTCTCCATAGCCGGGGGCAAGGTCCCCCAGGGCGACCGATCCATACAGGATCACCGAACGCAGCGTTCCTCTGAGAGTCTCATCGATTATGCCCAGGAAGACTCCAATCGCCAGATCGAGTTCAGGATTGCCGAAATCGTAGCAAGGCAACGCCGGATACCTCCCTCGGTTCCCGCAAGACGAGCATAGAGCCTCATGGACTTCGCGCAGGGCCGCGAAGACTCCTTCCGTGCCAGCGCAGCGGGCTGAGCTGACGAGAACGTCAGTTGCGCAGCTTCCGTTGACCGTCGCCAGGCATTCTGGTAGTTTGGAGGCAGTCTTCGGGTGGGGCTGGGCGAGGAGGTTCGGCATGACTGAGCTCGAAATGGTGCGCCAGGTTGTGGACAGTGTTCTGCGAGAGCAGGAAGATGAAGAGATCCATCGTGCCGGCTACATTCACCTCTATGGTGTAAGCGAGACAAGCGCTCTACTGGCCAGACGGAGGGGTCTCAGTGTGGCAATTGCCTCGGTTGCCGGCATGCTCCACGATATCTACACCTACCGCACAGGACTTCAGCTCCTGCATGCCCCGAGCGGCGCAGAGGATGCTCGCGTGATCATGCGTGACCTCGGCCGCTTCTCACAGGAGGAACAGCAGATGATTCACTCGGCGATTCTCCGTCACAGTGACAAAGAGCGAGTCGACGGTCCGTACGATGAGCTGCTGAAGGATGCCGATGTGCTGCAGCATTATCTCCATGACCCCACGCGGTCCTTTTCTGCGCCAGTCGCCCAACGCATCTGCACCGTAGCGGCCGAACTCGGGCTGCCCGCGGTGGAAGTCCGCCTGAGCGAGGCGCAACCTGCTGCCTGGGAGGGCGACCCCGGCAGAAGAGCTCGCCTGGCAGACATCGCCGAGGGATTGGCCCGGCGACCGCTAGTTGGCGATGCGAATCAGAGTGGACCGGATGTGTGGCCGCTCATCAGATACTTCCCAGGGGCGCGTTGGGATCGGGGCTGGGACTGGTGTGCCTCGTTCGTCTACCATTGCGCCATGCAAGCAGGCCTGACTCTGCCGATTCGGTATCCTGGCGTCTCGTGCCGTTTCGCAGCTGTGTTAGCGTGGCTGGAGTGGGCGCAGTTGCCGGAGACCGGTTTCTTTCACCGCGGAGACGAGCCTGGGTTTGCGCCTGAGCGTGGCGACCTGGTCGTATACGATAGGCTGGTATCTGGCACCGAGCACGATCACATTGGCGTGGTGCTCGGCCTGGATGACTGCACCCTGCCTGTCGCCGAAGGCAATGTGGACAACCGATCAGGCATTTTCCGCCGCCATGGATTCCAGCAGATCAACGGGTTCATACGAGTGGAAGACACTTATCGGTACGCCCGGCCGTACGCGGGAGCGAAGTAGTCCTGGCCATGCCATACACGAACGAAAAGCAGATCGGAAGAAAAACCAGGGCTTGACACCCGACCCGGAGTAGCCTATTATGGTGTTACTGTATTAGTTCACTAGTGCACTAGGACTACGTTACAGTGCCGCGGCGTCCGCAATCGCGCCTCAGCGTCACCACACATCACGGCGCAGCTCAGCGGAGACCGGGCGGCGCTCCGGAGGTCTATCGAATGGTATGCCAGATGCCACAGGAAGGAGGAGGCTGAGTGCAGATCAATTTCGACGAGTCAGTCCCCATCTACGTGCAGATAATGCAGGCCGTCATGCGGGATGTGGCAGTGGGTGAGCTGGCGCCCGGCGACAAGTTGCTATCAGTTAGGGATCTGGCCAGAGACGCCAAGACCAACCCCAACACGGTGCAACGCGCCTACATGGAACTTGAGAGAATCGGCATTGTCGAGACGCAAAGGGGCCAGGGAACGTTCATCAGGGCTACCCCGGGGCTAGCGAAGGAGGTCAGATCCGAGGTGACAGCAACCGCAGTGCGGTCATTCATAAGCGAGATGAGACGGTTACGCTACTCTAGTGACGAGATCGTCGCTCTGGTATCGCAGGGCCTGGATCAGGCGCTGACTGCACGCGCCAGCGGTGCTGGCGGCAGCGACGATCGAAGCCAGGGAAGTCGACGCGAGAGCACGTATGACCAGCCAGTTCCAGGCGGAGCGGCCACGGACACGAACGGAGGTGTTCACTGATGCTAGCCATTGAAATGACCAATGTCCAGAAGAGATACTACCGGTCTCACGCGCTTCGGGGCGTGAATCTCCAGATAGAGCCGGGCAAGATCGTAGGCCTGCTCGGGCCGAACGGGGCCGGGAAGTCTACACTGCTCAAGATATGCGCAGGGCTAACCCACCCCACGGCAGGAAGAGTGCACGTACTCGGGCGAGACGTATCCACGGCGACCAAAGCCCTCACCGCATTCGTGCCTGAAAACGACACTTTCTACTCGCAGATGACCGC
>CAYYHF010000361.1:0-2466 GCA_964471415.1 uncultured Clostridia bacterium
GTTAGGCAAGGCCTAGGGCACCAAGAACACCGAACGCCACCTATGGCTCATCCACTCCGCACAATCTACTGGAGAGCGCTGCGACAACGTCACCGGGGACGTCCGCCCGAAGCGCCCTCGAAAGCTTACCTGAACCTACAGCTCGCTGCAAACAGCTGCGTTCAGGGCACACGTACGCTCCCCGCCCCGACCGCTTTCCAGTGGGATCGTCCACTACATCGCCTTCGGGAGTGCGTACTATACGAATGAGATCACGCTTGTCGGCAACTCTGCCGCAGCCCACGCAGGTTCGCTGCGGTCTCTTTCTCACTCTTGGCATCTTGACCTACCTCTAAAAGTCGATCTCGAATCGGGGTATTCCCCCCAGCCCGACTTGGGACTCACTCTTGATGTCGATCTTCCAGCCGGTGATCTTTGCAGCCAGTCGCGCATTCTGCCCCTCTCTGCCGATTGCCAGAGAAAGCTGATAGTCGGGAACCACCACCGTTGCTACCTTGGAGATGAAGTCGGGCCTCACCTCCACAACCTTGGCCGGACTCAGCGCGTTGGCTATGAATGTGGAGTAGTCCTCACTCCATGGTATCACATCTATCTTCTCGCCAGCTAGTTCCGACACAACCGCCTGAATGCGAGCGCCTCGCGGACCCACGCAGGCTCCGACCGGGTCCACATTAGGGTCGTGAGCGTACACAGCCACTTTGGACCTTGCGCCTGCCTCTCGCGCTATACCGCGTATCTCGACAACTCCTTCGGAGATCTCGGGCACTTCCAGTTCCAACAGCCTCTTGAGCAACCCCGGATGTGTTCTAGACAGCACTACCATGGGGCCGCGGTTGGTCTTGCGCACTTCCACTACGTAACACTTGAGCCTCATCCCCGGCTCATAGCGCTCCGACGAGATCTGCTCCTGCTGAGGCAGGGATGCTTCTGTTTTGCCCAGGTCCAGCACCACATTTCGAGGCTCGACGCGGCTTATGGCGCCGGTGACCACATCTCCCTCGCGGCTTGAGAACTGCTCGTACAGCACGCCTCGCTCGGCTTCGCGGATACGTTGCACCACTACCTGCTTGGCAGTTTGCGCCGCTATTCGCCCAAACTCCTTGGGGGTAACCTCGTTTTCGACCACATCTCCTAGGTTGTAGGCTGGGTCAATCGCTCTGGCATCGTCCAGAAGTATCTCGCCTTTGGGATCGCTAACTTCCTCCACGATGGTCTTACGCGCAAGAACCAGCACTTTCCCGGTTGCAGGGTCGATGAGGACTCTCACGTTTTGCGACGAGCCGTAGTGCCTCTTGAACGCCGAAACAAGCGCTGCCTCTATCGCATCGAGCAGCACTTCCTTGGTGATCCCACGTTCCTGCTGCAACTCGTCAAGAGCGCGGATTATCTCGAGGCCGTCATTCTGACTCATCAGCGTGCACCTCCTTGAAAGGAACCGCAAGCCTGGCTGCGCTGATCCTTCTCCGCGGTATCTCGACAGGCGTGCCGTCCACCTCCATCAGAACCGAATCGCCGGCGTTTCCCATGAGCAACCCTTCGAAACGCTTGCGCCCATTGATCTCGGAGTAGGTACTGACCAAGGCCCACCTGCCTTTGAACCTATCGTATTCCTCTTCTCGCCGAAGCGGTTTCTCCCCTGACGATGACACCTCGAGGATGTAGCTTGCAGGGATGAAATCCTGGCGGTCAAGTTCAGCGCCCATCGCCGTGGACAGTTCGGCACAATCGTCGATGGCCACCCCGCCCGGCTTCTCTATGTACACTCGCAGATACCAATAGCCAGAGTCGCGCACGAACTCTGCATCAATTACCTGCAGGCCGAGCGGCCCGGCGGCTGACTCTGCAATATCCCTTGCGCGCATCTCAATACGCCGACGATCCATTCTTACCTCAGCCCTCCTCAGCCGGGAAACGCAGCCCTTTGGCCCTGTGGCCGGCAGACAAGATTAAAGAGTGGGACCCACCCACTCTCCGAAACCGCTCACGGCACACGCCCGCCACCGGCTATCCTCACAGTCTCAAATATACCACAGGCTCAAGCGCCGCGCAAGGGGGGCAAGGAGTTCGACCGCAGGGTCGCGTCAAAGTCGCCGTGACGCCCCAGCCTGCCTGCGCATGAGATTTGGGTCCGGCCTTTTTCCATACCTTCGTGTATCATGGATGCATGAGCAGTTCGGAGCCGCATTCCCTATTCATCCGCCCGATCCTTCGCGACGAGGAGCCCAAGTGGGACCAACTCATGCGAACCCATCACTACCTCGGATTTGAGCGGCTCGTTGGCGAATCCATGAAGTACATCGTTCCGAACGAGCCCCCGATTCGCCGAACGCTCCAGTCCTCCGAGGCCGATGCTCGAAATCGCCGCCTTCAGGCCCTTGCCTGACCCTCTGGACCCAAAAGGAGCCGCGGTCACCGCAGACGCGATGCACGCTCAAACCGAGCATGCCCGTTACCTCGCAGAAGTGA
>CAYYHF010000362.1:0-2447 GCA_964471415.1 uncultured Clostridia bacterium
GGCGGAGCATGAATACGCGGGCATCCAGAGCTTGCTGACAGGGGTCAGCATGGGGGGGCTCATGGTTTGGGATGGCATGCGGGCGCTGGACTACCTGCTCTCGCGGCCGGAGATCGATCCGGAGCGCATCGGATGTACCGGGGTCTCGGGTGGTGGAACCAACACCTCGTATCTCATGGCTTTGGATGAACGTATTCGTGTGGCGGCACCCATCTGCTATATCACAAAACGGCAACGCTGGCTGGCTCGCAACGAATATGCTGATGCTGAGCAAGTGCAAGATGACGTGATCAAAGAGGGCATCGACCATACGGAGCTATGCATTGCTACTGCTCCCAGGCCCTTGCTGATTGGAACGAGCACTGAAGATTTCTTTCCGATGGAGGGAGCTCTCGAGTCGGCGGAGCAGGCTCGCCAGGCTTACGCATTACTGGGTGTTTCAGACCGCGTTCAGACTGTGGTTGCCGAGGGACAACACGGTTTCTTGCCTGTCCATCGAGTGGCTGTCAGTGATTGGTTCCGCCAGTGGCTGTGTAATGAGGAGAATCCCCAGAGCGTGGACTGGGGAGCGGACCTTACGCTTGAAGAGGACGAGACACTCTGGGCAACGCCGCAGGGCCAGACCTTCCATCTGGGCAGCAGAACGGTCTTCAGTTTCACGCGGCAGGAGGCTCTGCGTCTTGAGAAAAGCCGGAAACGCTGGTTCGCGCAGCCTGCGGGTACTGATATCTCCATGGCGCAAAAGGAGCTGCGTAGCAGGCTGCAAGAGCTGCTGCGAGTCGATGTTCCGCAAGAGCCAGTACGGGTGGAAGTGGCGGAGGCAAGCTCAGATGTGAAAGGCGCCACCCTCACGCATCTGCGCTATTGGCCTGAGTCGGGAATCGAGATCCCGGCAGTGCTGATGCGTCCGCTTGGGGTCAGTACACAAAGCGTGGTCTACGTCAGCGAACATGAATGCAGTACCGTCGCGGAATCACTTGCGGAGCTGCATTCCCTTACGGCAGCCGGAGCGACCGTGCTCGTGGTTGAGATGAGAGGGAAAGGCTCTACGCTTTCCGCCGCGTGCAAGATGTCGAACTCCTACAAGCGGTTGGGGGTAGAAGGATATCATCTGTATAACTACGGGATGGTGGGCCGAAACCTGCTCGGATGCCGTGTTTTGGATGTGTTGGCTGGTGTGAACTGCATGAGACAGCTTACCGGAATGAACGCTGCGACGGTGATCGGTGAAGACCTAGGCGCACTGGCGGCACTGATGGCTGGGGCACTGGACACGCAGATTGCAGGGGTACAGCTGCGCGGGTTACTGGTCTCCTACAAGGCCTTGGCGACCAATGAGTTTCGCCATCAGCCAGCAAGTGTGTTTGTACCAGGCATTCTCCAGGTCTGTGACCTGCCTGAGATAGCGGCTTGTGTGGCTCCAAGACCCTTGAACATGGTTAGTGTAGTCGATGAAAAGTGCCGACCGCTGTTTGGCGAGCAGATCGCCAGCGAATATGGACTCACCCGCAATGTCTATGCCCAACTGGGCGTAGACTCATCGTTGATGCTTCCCAGTTGAAAGGATGGATTGATCATGCATTGCGCTCGCCTTCGTTGTGGCCTGGCTATCATGGCTTTTGCCCTGTGCCTGGCGGTCTTCACCAGCGGAGCTTCAGCAGGTGTGGTGGAAGACCTGATTGGTCAATTGGATCACCCGATATGGACAACCCGCCGTGATGCTGCCTTGCAGTTGGGCGCACTGTCTTTGGAGGCTACTGAAGCCGTCGATCCCTTGACAAAAGCCTTGCAGGATCGTGTCGGTCCTGTTCGCTATGCAGCGGTGACTGCGCTGGGTGAGATCGGTGGCTGGGCCCCAGGCGCGGTTCCGGTTTTGGCCGAGACATTGTTCGATAAGGATCCAGAAATGCGCTGGCAAGCTGCTGTGGCCTTGGGCAATATTGGTTTTCGGGCTGTAGAGGCGGTTCCCGCATTGGCCGAGGCCCTTCTCGATCAGTACACCGAGATTCGCCATGCGGCCGCCTGGGCGCTGGGCATGATCGGCCCAGGGGCCCGAGAGGCCATTCCGGCCCTGGCCGAGGTGATGGCTGATAGCGACGAAAAGGTGCAGCAGATGGCCAAGAGCGCGATTATCGAGATAGGTGGCCCTGAAGCAGTTCCTCTGATGCCCCCTTCTGAAGCAGAGGTGGCGGAAGCTACTGACGCGGCTTCGAAACTCGTCGTCATAAAGACAGCCAAGGGGCCTATCAAGATCGCTCTGCGGGGTGATCTGATGCCCTTGACAGTGGCTCACTTCACCAAACTGGCAGGGAGCGGTTTCTACGACAACCTGATTTTCCATCGGGTGGAGAACTGGGTAGTTCAGGGCGGCGATCCCGAAGGGACTGGCACGGGAGGCCCGGGATACACCATCAAACTCGAGACACATACTGCAATGCGCAATGTGC
>CAYYHF010000363.1:0-2445 GCA_964471415.1 uncultured Clostridia bacterium
ACCCAGCCTTTGCGCCAACCCTGGGTTCTACGACCCAGGAAGCCGCCGAAATGCTTGCTTTCGGGGCCGAAATCGGACGCGGCGGGCGCGCGAGCCGCCGGCGCAAGAGGGAACGCCGCGGCCCGAGTCTTGTAGCTGGAGCTCGAGCATGGGAGGAACTTGCTACGGGGTGCGGGCGGCGATGGAGACCGCGAACCTGTACTCTACGACCCAGCCTTCGCGCCAAGCCTGGGTTCTACGACCCAGGCGGGCGGCGAAACGCTCGTTTTCGGGGCCCAAATCGCGTCCGGCGGGCGCGCGGAGGGTAAGAGGATATGGGCCGGGTGCGATGGCTCGTCCGCGTTGACTTTGTCCGCGACTGCCCACTACGGATGTATACGGCTGTAAGCTTGCGAGTTCCTGCGAAAACCGGAGCTCCTCTTCAATCCTCCATTGGCCGTCAGAAAAGGTCATCCGACTCTCAGGGTCGGGACTGGCTCGAAGCAAGACTTGCGATGCCGTACACGGTCTCGCTGGACTTGACCAGGCCCGAAATGTTGGCCCTAACGCGGTCGATGCGGAATGCTTGGCGAACGTGTGGGGAGTTCACGTAATCGTTTGGGAGTGTGCTCGTACGGATGGAACAGATCTCAGTGCGATCGTAACCCTCTCCTGCACGATCTGCCTGCCACTAGGGAATTGTCCCCTCGTGCTACTCTCCTGACAATCCGCAATCACGGCGCTTAAACGATATCATTTCCGAAAGTCCGGGGCACCCTGACAATTGTCCCCGGCCACCACATCCCAGCGATCTACGACTCGTCACAGGCTTGGGCATGCGGCATCCCTGAAGGCCAGGTAAACCCGGGTTTCACTGCAACTTGCCCGCTTACAGCGGTATACATTCGTTGTCGGCAGTCCCGGACGAAGTCAACGCAGACGAGCCATCGCACCTTACCCATGTCTCTTCCCCTCCGCGTCTGTGCCCGCTGCCCATCTCACGCCCACCTTGAAATGGGGCTTTAGCGGATTCCCGTCCCCCGCGCTTCGCACGGCGCTTACTTGACTGCCGTGACCAGGTGCTGAGCAGCCAGACTCCTCTCTCCTTGCCCAACCTACTGCGATACACTTTTCCACTGTCCCACTTCGTGGTTGATGCCCGGACGGCCTTGCGCTCGGCCAAATGAGAAAAAGCTCGCAGCGCTCGCGCTCTTCTATAGCGCGGAGCGCGGCGAGCCACCGACCGATGTTGCCGGCAGTCAAGATCCGCTGACTAGGGCTGCTCACAGGCGGGATTGCCTATCAACCGCCAACTGGGACAGTTGATACGCAGAAGACGAGCCCTACAAGTAGCCCCTATTGTGTAGCACGCGCGTTGCCGCTTCCGTATCCTCCTGCGCCACCATGACAATGGGCCCGGTACAACCCATGCCGCTTTCGGCATAGATCCCTGCGGCCCATAGAGCCTTCACAGCGTCCTCCAGCTGCAGGATATCAACACCCGGGATCTCATGGGTGACTACCTTCGCCGGCGGCGGGGCGATCCCTGCCACACCTGGGCCTTCGCCATCGGCTTCGACTTCGGCTCCGCCGGGCGCCCTCTCACGCCGGTCCCGAGCCTCGCCGACCCCCAGCCGCGGCCACCCCGCGCTCCGCGCCGCGGCGAACTCAGCCTCCGCCACGCCCTTCAGGTCGCCGCGCACCAGATCGGCGGCGTAACCGATGGCCCCAGCCACAACAGGCGCTCCGGAGGCCCTCGAGAGGATCATGATTATCCTCCCGTAGCCCTCTCCTACCCCAGGTCCGTATCCGTAGCCGAACGCCTCGTAGTCGCCCCCCGTTGTAAACGACGAAAACACCTTCATTAACAGATTGCCTGTGAGGGTGTCGCACACCATCACATCCGGAACCCCCATGAGCAGATCGTTTCCTCGCATCACGGCCCCGCCATCGGCCCGAGCCGACTCCGCAAACCGCACCGCATACCCGTTGCTGTCCAGCTTGCGCAGGGCCCGCTCCACCTGCCGGGCGCCGTCCACGTTGAGAATGCCTACGCTGGGCCGACCGACTCCGCACGCCTTGGCAGCCGCGATGCCGTACACTGCGTTCTTAACCATATTCTCCACGCGATCCGTTCCGGACGTGCCCGTGGTCGTAGCGATGAACATCTCCCGGCCGCGCCCCGGCGTCACCACTCTGCCTACAGTCGATACCCCTATCGGAAACGCATAGTGCATAGTAACGCACGCGTCCAGCTCGCCACTATCGAGCAGCCCCTCCATACGAGTATGTTGCCCTGCCTCATCGTTGGCCCACACTGCGGCAAGCCCCCGCCCGCGCGCATCGTCCGCGTCCACGGGCCCTACCAGTACGACCTGGACATCGGGATACGCGCGCGCCGCAAGTTCGGCGCCGCGCACCATCTCCTCCGGTCCATGCTCACTGCCGAGCACAGTCAGGCCCACA
>CAYYHF010000364.1:0-2439 GCA_964471415.1 uncultured Clostridia bacterium
AGACGAGGTCGAGAGCCTTGGTCATAATCCCATCCATCTCTGACCAGACCGGATTGTAGGGCACCGTATGCCCGTATTCGACGGCGTCTATAAAGACGACTCCGTTCTCCGGCGGAGGGACCAGATTCAGTTCGAGAAGAGCAGGGTCCTTACGAGTTGGGATGCTGTTCCCAAGGGACATGTTGAACCTCTGTCCTTCGCCGACTATGTACGACAGCAGCTTGAAGGCCTCCTCAGGATGCTTCGTCTTGGCGGAGATGCAGAAGCACGGGGCCCCCAGAGTTGTTGCGCGCTCCTTCTTGTAGGGGAGATGAGCGACATCCCATTCGAACGTGGTTATCTGCTTGTACGCTGGAACCATGGCTCTGTGATTGACTTCCATCGCGACTCGTCCAGACATAAACAGATTGCCAAGATCCGCTTCCTCGAACGGAGTGGGCGCCACTCGGTGTTTCAGCCTTAGGTCAACTAGAAACTGCAAAGCCTCGACGGCTTCCGGCGAATTCATCACGAACTCTGTGTAGTCATCGTTCAGCATGTCAGCGCCGTTTTGCCACAGGAACACCAGGATCGGATTCCACAGGGCAAACCCCGAGCTCTTGCCGATAGACGTGCCCCACTGCACCACTCGGCCCGATGCATCGTACTTCGTAAGTTTCTTGGCTGCCTCCAGGAAAGTATCCCAAGTCCACGTCTTATCCGGGTACGGGATGCCCGCCTTATCAAAGAGCGTCTTGTTGTAGTACAGAGCGCAGGTTGAGGCGTTGATTGGGAAACCATAAAGGCCGCCACTATGGTAGAAGTTATCCAGCAATTGCGGGTAGATGCCGTCCAAGTCATATCCGGTCTTTCGAATGATGGGCAGCAAGTCCAGCAACACACCCTTGGTCTTGAGAGAAGGCCAAAATGCGTGACTCAGCTCCATAACGTCCGCGGCAGTGTTCGAGGCGAAAGCCGCCTGCTGCTTGTCCCAGTAATTGGCGAATGGGCCGCTCTCCAGAATGACCTTGATTCCCGGGTTCTTCTCCTGAAACTCCTTGGCCTGAAGTTGGTATATGTTCAGTTCCTCAGGGCTGCCCGCCCATACAGTCCACCGCAAGGTAACCTGCTCCGCGGCGCTGCCGGGCAGAGCACCAAGCACAAGCAGTGCTAGCAGCGCGCTGAAGCACACGAATGCCAGAAGTCTTCTCATCAATTCTGCCTCCAATCTTCGTGGCTCTATCGAGTTGCCTTGTTCCGTCTGCGACACCTCAGGCCGCATGTTGCCCTACGCCATCCGGCAATACTGTGAACTCGCTCTCGTCTCAGCCTCAGCTCCTTCCATCTGTGGTATCAGGCTCGCCCGTTATCTCGAGTAACCTCCTGCACTCCATCACCTCGGCGGTTGCAGCGCACGATCACTGATCTGTTGCGTCCGGTCTGTCGGGTCTCCTAAGGACCCTCGGAAAGCGTAGGCTCCAGCCTGCAGCCAAGAAGCCTGGACTCAGCTGTTACTTCGGCATTCTCCACTATTCGGATCTCCGAGGTTCTGGTCAGCGTGAGTGTCGAATGCCATATCTTCTCTTTGATAAGAACCGGCCTATCCAGCACGAACGCTCGGAGTTCGCCCGGGCTTTCGTACTCGGCTACTACAATAACCGGACACCCCGAAATGGGGATGAACGCCTCAGACGTGGATGGATGCTGAGCGATCCGGTCGATCGCCCGGTTTCTCACGACGCTGCTCGCTAACGCCCATCCAGGTGAGTCTATCTTCGCCAAGGTGCTGAACTGGGACTCCGTTCGGGGTCTGTTCTCAGTGCCTGGAGGTTCCAGTATCATCCCAAAAGGGCGGAACTTGTCCGGATCGAGAGACTCCAGTGCCAATGTGGACTTCGTAGTGCAGGCATGTCTGGCATCATCGATCATCTTATCTACTCCCCATAGCCAATCGTGTTTGCTGCGGCAGGCCTTGCATTGAGGCGCGTACATTCTGGGACTACAGCATAGTCTGGAGCACAGCCATCACATCATCCTGCGACAGAGGTCTCGGGTTGGATGCGATTGCTCTGGTCACTTTCATGGCCTCACGTGCAAGGAGTGGGATGTCATCGGGCTTCACCTGGTAATCCGAGAGTCTATGCCTGAAACCAAGTCTGTCCATCCAGTCTAGGACAGCCTGCGGAACACCGTTCTTGGGGTCTGCCTTGACCCCGAGAACGGGCGCCAAGCGAGTGTACTTTTCCTCACAGTAGTCTGCGTTGAACTTGAGCGTCGGTACCGTGGCCATTCCAACTAGAACACCATGAGGGATGTGGTAGCGCCCGCCTATGGCATGAGCAAGCGCGTGCGGAAGCGTCAGCATAGTGTTTCGGAAGCTGATGCCTGCCATCGTGCTTGCTGCGAGCAATGCAGGAGCATGTCCAAGACGATCCTGGCCGTTCAGGAAAGGCTCAAGGT
>CAYYHF010000365.1:0-2437 GCA_964471415.1 uncultured Clostridia bacterium
AATCGAGGAGATGGTCGAGCGCGCGCGCAAGGAAGTGGACGCCGTGATCCGCGAAGAGGGCGAACGGGCCACTTTCGAGGTAGGAGTGCACGGCATCCACCCCGAGTTGATCAAGCTCCTGGGTAGGCTGAAGTTCCGCACGAGCTATGGCCAGAACGTCCTGCGACATTCCATTGAAGTGGCGCAGTTGTCGGGCGCCATGGCTGCTGAGCTTGGAGCGGATGCGATCCTTGCCAAGCGTGCGGGTTTGCTGCACGATATAGGTAAGGCTGTCGATCATGAGGTCGAGGGACCCCACGTGACAATCGGCGCCGACATCGTCCGGAAGTACCGCGAGTCGCAGGCAGTTATCAATGCCGTCCAGTCTCATCACGGCGATGTGGATGCCAAGACCATCGAAGCCGTGCTGGTTCAGGCAGCCGATGCAGTATCGGCCGCGCGCCCCGGCGCGCGCCGCGAAACCCTGGAAACCTACATCAAGCGTCTTGAGAAGCTGGAAGAGATAGCTGACTCTTTCGAAGGCGTCGACAAGGCCTATGCCATCCAGGCGGGCCGCGAGATCCGAATCATGGTCAAACCCGATAGGATTGACGATACAACGTCAGTCAAGCTGGCGCGCGACATCGTGAAGCGAATAGAGCAGGAGCTGGAGTATCCGGGCCAGATAAAAGTGACCGTCATACGTGAAACCAGAGCGGTAGACTACGCCAAATGATAGGGTGCCCGAGGTCTTCAGCATGCGTAGAATGATCATCGGGAATCTGGGCCGATCATCGGAGGAAGAAGGTGGTTGCGGTGAAAGAGGTGCGCACAAGAGAAGGCGATGGCTCTTCGACAAGCGTTGGCTTGCTGGTGTCGATTCTGGTACGATATCCGGAGATCTGTACCGTTTCGTACACGCCGGATTCGAGGGTCCTGGGGTTCTCGTTCATGGTGGCAAGGAAAGTGGATGCTGCCGAGTTCGACGCTTTCAGGCGCCTGGCTCTTGCCAGCATCTCAGTATACCTCGACCTTGTCAGGCTCGACGAAGCGCCTGTGGCAGAGATCAGCTCATCTTTCCTCGGAAGCGTAACCCAGGTTCAGCTGACGCGCGATGTTGCTACCTTGACAGGCGACGAGATATCCTTGCTCATCGGGCTCATTCTCGATGCCTTCGGTGATGATCTGGTGACTGACCGGTCGGAGGATATGGAGGAAGAAGAGATGATCGTGCAGGAGGAGTTCATCGCCAACCTCCTGGATGATCTCAAGGAGACCACGCAAGAAAAGCGCCTCATTGGGTTCCGCGAAGAGGGCAGAGTGATGGTGTTCAACAGGCCTGCCTGACGGATTAGGACATGGAGCGCGAATACAGTGTTGAAAAGGGGGCAGGCTGCTACTTGGGCCTGTCTCCTTTTGCCCTCAAGGAGGAATACATTTGAAAGTCGCAATGTTCGGCGACCTTGTGGGAAGGCCGGGGCGCACGCGCGCGCTGGCCGCCATCGCCTCGCTCCGCGCCAGGGGAGAAGTGGATTTCGTCATCGTCAACGGAGAGAACGCCGCAGGAGGCCTGGGCCTCACGCCTGAAGTGGCGCGGGAGATACTGGATGCCGGGGTGGATGTGATAACCACCGGAAACCACGTCTGGAACAAGAGGGAAATGGCCGACTACCTGAGCAGAGAGAGCCGTGTATTGCGCCCATTCAACTATCCCGAGGGAGCGCCGGGTAGGGGATGGACGACAGTATCCGGAAACAGCCTTCGCCTGGCGGTGCTGAATTTGCAGGGGCGAGTGTTCATGCAACCCATCGATTGCCCGTTCGTCCGGGGTAGGCAGGCGGTTGAGGAAATCGGATCTTCTGCCGATATTACTGTTGTGGACTTTCACGCGGAAGCGACCAGCGAGAAACAGGCGCTCGGGCTCTACCTCGACGGCAGTGTGGCCGCTGTGGTCGGCACACACACCCATGTTCAAACCGCCGACGAAAGAGTGTTGCCAGGCGGAACTGCTTACATCACCGATCTGGGTATGTGCGGCCCAGTTGACTCAGTCATAGGAATGGATCCGGACACTGTGATCCCGAGGTTTCTGACAGCTCTGCCTTCCCGTTTCAGTGTTGCCAGGGGGCCGGTCGTGGTGTCGGGGGTCATTGTAGAAGCCGACCATTCCACTGGAAGAGCGAGGGTAATACAGCGATTTTTTGAGGAGTCTCACGATACCATTCGGTGAGTTACGCCCCAAGCAGTAGAAGGAATTTCCCATTAGGGGACTAATACATCACTTTGGAAGCATCAATACGATCAGCCGGCAGGAGGATAATAGCATGGAGGTCCTAAAGGTTTCTGCAAAGTCAAGTCCAAACTCGGTAGCTGGGGCTCTGGCAGGGGTCATCCGAGAGCGCGGCGGCGCTGAGGTGCAGGCCATAGGGGCCGGCGCCATCAACCAGGCGGTCAAGGC
>CAYYHF010000366.1:0-2431 GCA_964471415.1 uncultured Clostridia bacterium
ACGACTCCTTCATTAGCTCTTCGCTGTCCTCGCGGCTCTCCACGGGTTGCCCTCTGTACAGCCTCACGATGTTCGCGATGAACTCAATCTGGGCGGGAGTGAACTCTCTCAGAGCTCGGGTCACCTGGGCGAATACCTGCCTAGCATCGATGAAGAGAACCCTGTCCCTTCGGTCGGTGTTGACCTTCGCTCTGTCGAAGAACCACAGGGTGCAGGGGAGTGTGACTGTGTAGAAGAAGTTTGGGCCGATGGAGATGATCACATCTACAGCGCCTGTCTCGATGATCCTCTTCCGTATTTCGAGTTCGGAGCCTCTGGCATCGCTGGCGGAATTGGCCATGACGAATCCGGCGCGGCCCCGCTCGTTTAGGGCGCTGTAGAAGTCCTGGATCCAGAGGTAGTTCGCGTTGTCAACAGTGGGTATCCCGAACTGGTACCTGGGGTCGTCCTTGATCTTCTCCTTGTCTACTCCGTCCACGTTGAAGGGTGGATTGGCCATCACGAAGTCGAACCTGCCCCGGCAGTTATGCACGTTCTCGTAGTAGGTATTGGCCTGGCGTATATCGCCAGATAGCCCATGGACAGCGAGGTTCGTCCTGCACAGGCGCACGGTCTCGAGAACCTTCTCCTGGCCGAATATGGAGAGCTCCGATCCGGGATCCTTCTGATGGTTTCTGATGAACCTAGCGCTCTGCACGAACATACCCCCGGAACCGCAGGCGGGATCTAGGATGCGGCCATGGAAAGGTTCTATCACCTCGACTATTAGCTTAACCAGTGAGCGAGGCGTGAAAAACTCGCCTCCACGCTGTCCTTCGGCCATGGCAAACTTGCCGAGGAAGTACTCGTATATCCTGCCGAACACGTCTCCTTCCACGTCCATGGGAATCTCAGAGAAGGACTTCAGAAGGCCTACTAGCAGGTCATTGGAGAGACGGTTGTACGTTTTGGGCAGGACGTCCTTCAGATCGCTGTTCTCGCGCTCCACAGCCCTCATGGCATCGTTAATGGCCATGCCAATATTGGCGCCCTCGGGAAGTGCCAGTAACCTGGCATATCGAGCCTCCTCTGGCAGGTACAGCACGCCCATGGCCTGGTAGTCGACCTTGCCGATATCGCGGCGGCTGCGGATGGACTCTGCCTGTGAGCAGAGCTTCGTTTCTGCAAGAGAGAACCTATAGTCAGCAAAACGGAGAAAGATAAGGCCTAGCACAGGTACCGAATACTCAGAAGACTTCAGATTGGAGTTCGCCCTGAACTGGTCTGCCGCAGCCCAGAGCTTGCTTTCGATCTCGCCGTTGATGGTTGCCACACAGATCACCTCAACAGAAATGCCAATGACACCTCAACGCCCTCAGCGCCATGGCGATCACGGGTCGCCTGGTCTCTGCAGCGAAAGACATTGTCAGGCGTTTCTTGTCGAGTTCGCCAGAATGCGGGAATGTCCTCCAAAACCCGATGGCGTCCGGGCAGGCTCAGGAGCATGCCTCCTTCACTATCTGCCACACTCTGTTATCCCGCCGCTCCATGTTGCCGTTGAACATCTTCATGTAGTCGAAAGCGCTCATGTCGTCGTATGACCTCAGGCTCGGGTCGGCCCCGGTTCTGATGAAGGGTCATGATCGCCTCAGGATTTCGGTTAAGCATTGCTGCCTTCATGAAAGCGGTCATGCCATCTTCGTCTCTTGAGTCGATGTCCGCACCCCTTGCCAATAGCATTTTGACGACCTCAGGTTTAGTATTCGAGGCCGCTGCAGTCCTCAGCAGATCGTCTATGGTCCACTGTCCGCCATCAGGGTCAAAGCCCGATTCCAAAAGTCGCCAGTCTCTCCATGATCCTGGGATCCCGCGCGCTCGGGGGCCAGCATAACCAGCCGGCGATGTCTGCTTCAGCCTATTCCTTCCACCACGCTATCGATGCCACGCCTCCCCCGTAATACGGTGTTTTGTGATAGGAATCGCCTACCATGAACGATTATCCATAGGCAGGCGGCGGTTCACCTTCTCGGAACGCGGGTGTGCCAAGAGACCAGCTTTGTGCTGACCGAGACCAGACAGATACCTGGGATTTCGCTTTCCGGAAGAACCTTGCGAATGCACTCAGCCTGTCTGGAAGGTGAAATCGCGCGGATGGAGTACTATAGAATCCGCCAAGCCAAACCATCGCCGGGAAGGAGGTGTGCCAATTGGAGAGAGGCTTCGATGAGGACTGCCCGTTCGTGGAAGAGCTCAAGAGGACGTGCCAGACGGCTAGAGGTTACGATAGCATCAGGACGCAGTTCGTCCGTGACCGTCTGAAAGAGACCAAGTGGCAGATCCCCGAGCTGGACAGGCGGGATGATGTATGCTCTGATGAGCAAGGACTACCCCGTGGAGTACAAATGCATCAGGCGCGAGATGAAGGAAGGGATACGCACTTCGTTCGACGAGT
>CAYYHF010000367.1:0-2413 GCA_964471415.1 uncultured Clostridia bacterium
ATTTCAGGTCACGGTCATCGCGGGCCGCCGGCGCAAAAGGGAGCGCCGCGGCCCGAGCCTTGTAGCTGGAGCTCGCGTATGGGAGGAACTTGCTGTGGGTCGAGGGCGGCGTTGGTCGCTGCGAACCTGTACTCTACGACCCAACCTTTGCGGCAAGCCTGGGTTCTACGACCCAGGAAGCCGCCGAAATGCTTGCTTCCGGGGCCGAAATCGTATGCGGCGGGTGTGCGGGCCGCCCGCGCGAAAGATGATGGGCGTAACGGGAGGGTTTCCCAAATTGACTCGGCCCCGTTCGTTTGATGGGTCTATACGCCACTGTCGTGAAACGCGACAGATAAGCGAAAACCCGCTGTGAAACGGATAGTTATCCCGCATCGCCTTCTTTCAGGGTATTGTAGCTAGCCGCTTTACAGGGACTCTGGCGGATCCCTGCACGCGCCGACCGGGGGAAGGGCATCGCATCTTCCTGGATGGCCAGGATCTTCGGCGGATCCCTGTGCGCGCGGACCGGGGAGACCGGGTACCGGGTCGGCGGATTGGCCTTTGCGTGAAGGAGTTGTAGAATGAAACGAGAAACTGCACTAGCAGAAGGGACAGGGGGGTGGTCATTCCATGGACGGCGCGTGTCAAGGCGGCATCACCGATAGGCGAGGGGCCATACTCGACGCGGCGCAGCACGTCTTCGCCGAGAGCGGATTCCATACGTCTACGATGGATGCTGTGGCTGATGCTGCCGGAGTGGCCAAGGGGACCATCTATCTATACTTCAAGGGCAAGGATGAGCTGCTGACCGAGCTGATGGACGACCGGACCGGCAGGCTGACGCGGATGCTGACCGAAGGGGTTGCGACTGCATCCGATGTGCATGCCAAGCTGAAGGCGCTGATCAGGGCGCATTTCGACTTCTACGCGCAGGAAAGGGAGTTCATGCTGCTTCTGTCGCGCCAGCTCGGGCTGCTCTCGCCCGAACTTGGGAGACGTGTTGTGGAAGGTACCGCGTTCCTCACTAGTCTGACTCAGTCCATTGTTGAGGAAGGTATGTCTTGTGGGTTGGTGTCGCGCGACTTCGATGCTGTCAAACTCACCTACGCACTACTCGGAATGGTGCACGCTGTTGCCTATCAGTGGCTTGCTAGCGGCATGGCATCGGATTCAAGCGGTGTAGCCGATCAGGTATACAGGCTGTTCGCCCGAGGCGCGTTGCTGGCTCAGGGCGAGTGAGTCGACAGTACATGCTTGCACGGATGGAGGGCTTCGGCAAGTGAGAACCGGCGTATCCACACTGATGTTCTGGTCGCGCCACATAGTCGATGCTGTTTGCGAGATCGTCCGCCTTGGCCACCATCGCATAGAGCTTGTCTGCGAGTTGCCTGGGTTTAGCGTGGACGCGGTGGGCGACGATACGCTGCAGCGTCTTGTGGAACTTGCGGCTGAGCACGGGCTGGAGTATTCGATCCATCCCCCGCTTGCTAACACAGCCGCGCTTGATGAGGGCGAGAGGGCGGTAACCATCTACAGATACAGGGCCGCGCTGGCCTTGGCGAGCAGGCTTGGCGTCCGCGACATGGTCATCCACTGCGGCCAACAACCGGGGCCGCAGGTGGGCGCGGAGCGAAGCCGCGAGCTTGCCGGGCGAACCTTGCGGGCTGTGGGCCAAACGGCTCAGAACTTAGGGGTTCGGTTACTGCTGGAGAACACAGGTTGGGAAGAGCATTGGCTTCTGGACACACCTGATGACCTGATCGAGCTGGCGGAATCGGCATGCCCGCCCGACACGGGTATCCTTCTTGACACAGGGCACGCTGTATTGCAGCGGTTCGACGTTGCCGGCTGCGCTCGCGCGTGGCTTCCGCGTCTGGTCGAAGTGCATGCCCACGACAATATGGGCGAACGCGACGACCACCTGCCGCTGGGCGAGGGCGTGATCGACTGGGCCTCGCTGATTGGCCTACTTGAGGCTTCCGCCTGGGATGGGGTGTTCATGTTTGAGTTCTGGAAGGTCGATGATCCTGCAGGATGCCTCCGGCGTTCGCTCGACTTGATCGCGAGATGCGCGGGCGCCGCACGCGCAAGCGTTGGCAGGTGCACCGGCCAGTGATTGTAGCAAGGGGCTGAGCGGGTGTGCGACTGTGCCGCTCCGCGATCGCCCGATTGCGGCATGAAGCTATGAAGCCATGAAGCCATGCCTGGGCTGGTCAATGCGATCCGGCTATTGTAATATGGCGATAGGACGGAGATTTGGAGAGGGTCCTACCCCGGGCGCGGCCGAAGCTTTCGGTTCCGCCCGCGGCAGGGCTTTTCTGTTTTAATGGGAGGCGCATGACATGGCGGAGTATTTGCTCGCGATAGACCAGGGCACTACGAGTTCAAGAGCCATCCTTTTCGACCGGGACGGCGCCAGCGTCCAGACGGC
>CAYYHF010000368.1:0-2402 GCA_964471415.1 uncultured Clostridia bacterium
GCCACGCGGGACTCGAACCCGCGACACCCGGATTAAAAGTCCGGTGCTCTACCGTCTGAGCTAGTGGCCCACATAATGCTTTCAGCAAGTGATTATAACACGCCTGCCATGGGTGTTTCAAGGGCCTAAGCGCAACTTCACTAAGCCGTAGCCGATTGTAGCTGGGGCTTCGGCAGACCGCGACCAGGCCCGCAGCAAGGCCCGATCTTGCCGTCTAGCCTACTGTTCGCGTTCAGGCCACGGCAGCCACGGCAGCGGACGCTTCTTGGCCTCCTCATGGTCGCGCATCTGCGGTCCGGTCACCGGTACTTCCTGTCCGCGCAGTACATCCAAGACTATATTGTAGGCAGCATCGCTCACGAGCAGGCATAGGTGAGTGCGACCGATCCCGGACAGCTTGTAGTTTCGAGCGCCGCACATTATGGCGTTCTCGGCCGGAATCACCGCTCCATCGGTAGGCGTCCATATGGCGTGGAAATCCACGCTGGGCACCGTCTCGGACATGCTGTTCAGCTCTTCCAAGAAGCGGCTGCCCGGCAGCATTTCGCTGGTGGGAACGGACTGCGAAGGCAGGACCATCGCGCCGAACGTACCATGGTGAGGCGTAGCCAAGGTGACAACCGTCTTGACCTGGTCCGTTCGTCGCAAGTTTCGAAGGTAATAGCGTGTGACAAGCCCGCCCATGCTGTGTGCTACGATCACGATGTGATTGTGATGCGCATTGTCAGCTTCGATCTTTTCAGCCAGCTCCGCGGCGTAGTCGGCTATGGAGTCCAAGACGCCCATGTAAGAGAAGTCTATCGCATCACACTCGAACCCATCATACTTGAGGCGCAGTTTCATCGCCAACATGTCGAAGGATGTAGCTAGCCATCCATGGACGAGCAGAACGAATGGGCGAGGTTCGCCGATAAGCGCCGCGGGCACGATCTCCTGGCCGGCGCTTTGCGCGTTTACGGAGCCCATGGAGAGAATGACGAGGACGGTCGCGGCGATAGCCGCCCAAAAACGTCTGCGCCGCTTGCGACTGGACATGCCCGCGTCCCGCCCTATGCCGGCGCAGCCTGAATGTACTTCTCGAGATTGCGGAAACGAGTGTACTCCCTCTGCCAGGCCAATTCGAAAGTGCCAGTAGGTCCGTTGCGCTGCTTGGCCACGATGATCTCGGCGATGTTCCTCCGTTCCGGCTCGATGTCGGGCTTGTAGTAGTCCTCGCGGTAGATGAACGCAACCACGTCCGCAGACTGCTCGATCTCCCCGCTCTCCTTCAGGTGCGAAAGGAGCGGGCGCTTGTCGGCGGTAGCCTCCACAGCCCTCGAAAGCTGCGCCAACGCCAACACCGGCACCTCCAGCTCACGCGCCAGAGCCTTCAGCGACCGGGTGATTTCCGCGATCTCCTGCTGCCGGTTCTCCACGCGCGCTCTGCCCTGGACCAGCTGTAGATAGTCGATGATGATGATCCCCAGACCGTGCTCGGCTTTGATCCGCCGCGACCGAGTGCGGATCTCTAGAGCAGTGATGCTGGGAGTGTCGTCTATGAAGACCGGAGCTTCGCTCAGGCGGCCCAAGGCATTGGAAAGCCGCGGCCAGTCCGCCTCGGTCAGGTTGCCGCGGCGGAGACGCTGCCCGTCCACACTGGCCTGAGAGCACAGCATCCTGGCAGCCAGTTGCTCGCGGGACATCTCAAGGCTGAATATGAGGACAGGCTTCCTTTCATTGAGCCCAACATGCTCCGCTATGTTCAGCGCGAGCGCAGTCTTGCCCATGGACGGCCTGGCGGCAATCACGATCAGCTCAGACGGCTGCAGGCCGGAGAGCATGTTGTCGAGTTCCACAAACCCCGTGGGCAGTCCCGTGAGAGCGCCCTTGCTGGAATAGAGCTGCTCTATCCGGTCAAACGTGGCCATGAGCACGGTCTTCATGTCAGCCACCGCGCTAGTCTCGCCGCTCTGCGCGATCCGGAATATAAGCTGTTCCGCCTTGTCCAGCGAGTTCTCAACATCCGCCGACACATCGTAGCCCAGAGCCGCTATCTCGGCCCCGGCCGCCACGAGCGCCCGCAATATGGACTTGTTCTTGACGATCTTCGCGTAGAACTCGCAGTTGGACGAGGTCGGAACAGAGTTCGCCAAGGTGCTTATGTATGCCGCTCCGCCCACACGCTCCAACGCATTTCGCGAGCGAAGCTCCTCGGTCACAGTGATCAGGTCAGCCGGTTCGCCCCGGTTGAACAATTCAACTAAGGTATCGAATATGATCCTATGGGCGTCTCTGTAGAAGTCCTCGGCGACCAGGATCTCCACTGCCGTTGCGATCGCCTCTTTATCAAGGAGCATCGAGCCGATGGTCGACTGCTCCGCTTCAAGACTCTGAGGCGGCACGCGGTCAACGCCTGCTACACC
>CAYYHF010000369.1:0-2399 GCA_964471415.1 uncultured Clostridia bacterium
AACGGACATGACCAGCAGGGCCCGGTTCGTAACCGATGACAACGATCATGACGGCCCTCATACGCAGGCAGGCTGGCGCATTAGTGCCACTTTGACGGAATCCTGCACGAGGGCTGGCGAGGGCCGGTGAGGCGCGGGCCGCCGGCGCAAAATGGACCGCCGCGGCCCGCGTGCTGTAGCTGGGGCGCATGTATGGCAGGAACTTGCTGCAGGTCGCGTATGGCGTTGGTCGCCTCGAACCTGTATCCCACGACCCAGCCTTGGCGCAAACCCTGGATCCTGGGACCCAGGAAGCCGCCGAAGTGCTTGCTTTGGGGGCCAAAATCGGACGCGGCGAGGGCGCGGGCCGCCGGCGCGAAAGGAAGCGCCGCGGCACGGGTCTTGTAGCTGGGGCTCGCGTGTGGGAAGAACTTGCTGCGCAATGCGGGCGCCGATACCGGTCGCGAACCTGTACTCTACGACCCAGCCTTGGCGCCAACCCTGGGTTCCACGACCCAGGCGGGCGACGAAATGCTCGTTTTCGGGGCCCAAATCGGATGCAACGGTCGGCCGGGCCTGGCTTTGGCGCCCCCGCCCCTGGTAGCGGTTGACCCCCGCCACCTGCTATTCTCGCATTCGCGACCCTTGCCCGCACCACATCGCGGACTCCCGCTCCCCAGCTAAGCGGTGCACGGATGCCACACAACGCCCACCGCGCCAGGGCCTGCATGGGTGCCTACTACTGGCCCGACTTCCGCGAATATGATTTCCCGGCACTTGAACCTCTTCTCAATCTCGCCTTTCCATTCGTCCGCCTTCTCCTGCGCATCGGCGTGCACCACGGCTGCGCGAATGGCCTGGGCGCCGCCGATGGATTTATCCATCAATTCGATCACTCTGGGCAACACGCGCCGCGAGCCCAACACCTTATCCGCCGGGGCCACCTCGCCGTCCTCCAAGTGGATTATGGGCCTTATCGACAGCAAAGTCCCCAAGAGCGAGGCGGCTTTCCCGATCCGGCCATTGCGCTCTAGAAACTCCAAAGTGTCCACGGTGAAAAGGAGTTGCACTGAGTCGGCAACGCGCGATGCAACTCCACGAACTTCCTCGGGGCCGGCCCCGCCCTGTGCCGCCCGGGCCGCCTCCAGCACGGCAAAGCCCTCGCACATGGTGACCTGCGAGGTATCGATCACGCTTATTGCGCCGCTTCCCAGAGTGTCGCGAGCTATGCACGCACTCTGGTAGGTACCGCTCAGTTTGGAAGAGGCGTGAACCGACACCACGTGCTCGTACGTCTTGAGCAGTTCATCGTAGACCCGTATGAAGTCCGCCGGCGAAGGCTGGGACGTCGAGGGCATCACAGCGGATCCTCTCAACTTGGCGAAGAAACCGCGCGAGTCCAGGTCTACGCCGTCCAGAAAAGTCTCCTCGCCGAAGATGACTGTTAGGGGCACTATAGATATTCCGTGTTCGTGAGCTATCTGTCTGGGCAGGTCAGCCATGCTATCTGTGACAACTGAGACTCTCATAAGAGCTCATCCTCTCTGTCCGTATGCTCTGAATGCTCTTGATCCTGTTCAAGTCGCTCCCACTTTCCGCACCTACCGCCCCAGCGGGCGACGATGCGCGAGTCGCGCTCGACCTCCACCACTTCGCACGTATTAGGACAGCCATCGCACTCCCATGATGATGTTACATAGGCCTGCTCCGGCACATCCCAGCCTGCAAAGGCACTGGCGCTGCCGCCGGATTCCGCCCAGCGCTGCGCGAGCATGGCCGCGCCGATCGCGCCCATCACGTCGAAATGCGGCGGGACGATCACCTCAAAACCTAAGGCGTCTTCAAATGCCCTGCGCATTCCGGAGTTGGCCGCCACGCCTCCTTGGAATACCGCGGGCGGCACAACCGTCTTTCCTTTTCCGACATTACTCAGATAGTTGCGTACCAATGCCTCGCACAGGCCGCACAGAATATCCGGAAGCGAATACCCCATCTGCTGCTTGTGCACCATATCCGACTCGGCGAACACAGCGCACTTCCCGGCGATTCTGACAGGCGAGGAAGACTGGCACGCGAACCGGCCGAACTCCTCGATAGGCACTCCTAAGCGTTGAGCCTGGTGCTCGAGGAAAGATCCAGTTCCCGCCGCGCAGACGGCGTTCATACCGAAATCTACCACTATGCCTGAGCGTAACACGATGAGCTTGGAGTCTTGCCCGCCGATCTCAATCACGGTCTGCACACCGGGAACGACTGCCATGGCCGCCACCGCATGCGCGGTGATCTCGTTTTTGACTACATCGGCACCCACTACGACCCCCGCAAGCCTTCTGCCGCTGCCGGTAGCGCCCACGCCGATGACCTCGAAATCCTGGTGCGCACGCCTGAGCGCGCGCATGCCCTCCTTGACTGCCTCTATC
>CAYYHF010000370.1:0-2394 GCA_964471415.1 uncultured Clostridia bacterium
CGGTAGTCTTGTCGCATGCGCTCGATGTCGGCGGGCGAGGGGCCGATGTGGTCGGAGTCGCGCTCACGCCAGTAGTCCGATGTGCGTTCATATACGTTGAGTGTTTCCTTATATGCAGCCCGCGCTGCCTCGTAATCGCGGATCGCGGCCAACACATCGCCCATCTTGATTTGCCGCTGCTCGGCATAGGATGTGGGCATCTCCTGCGCGCAGTATTCCAGTAAGTCTAGAGCTTCGTCCGACCTGCCCTGTGCCATGTATGTGTCGACCAGGAGAAATGCTGCATTGACGCGGTCGGTGCCCCGCTCGTCGTGCACGGCATCCAGCAGGAAGCCTTCGGCCCTGGAATCGCCGGAATGGTAGAGTGCTGTCGCGAACTGGCTTAGGGCGTGGGGAGCGGCCCAGTGGTCGGGGTAATCAGTGAATACCTTCTCCAATCTTTCCAGCCTAGACGGAACTCCCTTGGGTGCCTCAGCGACCGCGCTGCTCGTGTGCGTGACGGACGAGCGCGTGGGGAATATGACGGCCATGAAGCTGTGACTGTCGGGCAAGAGAGACGCCGACCAGTAAAGAGCCGCGGGAACGCGCTCGCTGTTTGGGTATTCAGAGATGAATCGGTCGTAGTAAGCGAGGGCTCTTACCGGGTCATGGTTCTGCCGCGCTGTCTCGGCCATTTTGAACAGGTAAGCATCGCCGCACGCCTTCGCGAGGCCCGCCACGGACAGGATCAAGGCGGCCGCGATGATCAGGTATTTGTTCTTTATCCTTATCTTGTACGTCCCGTATGTCCTCATAGGAGGCTCACCCCCTGGTTGATCGATGTTGTTGCCTTTTCAGTCGACGCCTGCATGAGCAGCGCGGCGGCGCTCTGGTCTATCAAGAGGAGCGGCCTCAACGAGCTCCATACTCCCAGTCCGATCAGGACCAGCGCAGCCGCGGCTGCGGGCATCGAGATCTCAGTGGTTCCGTTCCAAAAGGCCGTTGCGCGTTCGGCGAGCGCCTCCCAGCCTTGTGCCTGCGAGTGTGCCCAGGGCCGAGCCTGAGCGTGAGGCCGGGGCGAAAGCCCAGATGCCGATGAGGCCTTATCGGCGCGCGCGGCCATCGCCTGCTTGAGCTGCGCCGCCATACGCCGCTTATCACATTCAGAGAAGCTTACCTGTCTCATTTCATTCTGCAGGGTCCTTTTCAACCTGTCGTCGCTCATGATTCATCCCCCTCAAGAACCTGCGCCAGTTTCTGCCGAGCCCTATGTAAGAGGCTCTTGACTGTGCCTGCGGGCTTTCCGGTCAGGCGCGATATCTCGGCAATTGAGAACTCCTCATGGTAGAACAGCACGATTGCTTCGCGATGAGCGCGCGAGAGGCCGCCTACTGCGCGACTCATCCGGAGAGATTCCTGTGCGCTCTCCCACTTGGCCTCAACCGAAACGCCATCGTCGGCAACGTTGGCCAGTTCCTCAGACGGCATGAGGCTCAGGTGACTATCGATCTTGCGGCGACGCTGCTGACGGCGGCACCATCGCATCAGGATGGCATATAGCCATGAGTACAATGAAGACTCTCCGCGGAACTGACCGATGTGGGTTACCGCCGCCAGCAGCGTCTCCTGTACCGCATCTTCAGCCAAGTACCTATCATTCAGCAGAAGAGTTGCGGCCCTGAGCAGCCGATCGGCGTAGACGTCCACCAATTCATCGGCTGCATCTTCATGCCCGGCTCGAAGCCGGCCCGCCAGCGTGTCCTCGAGTACCAGCCTTGCATCTTGACGCATTGCGACACATAACCCCTTTGCAGTCGCTGACAACAACCCTTCCCCCCTCTCACCTCTTAAGAGACAGCCGGGGGAGAAAAGGTTGCACCACAAGGCGCGAAAAATCGGAAGGGATTCGCGCGTGTTCTTCGCCCTGTGTTCTTCGCTTCTGCGGTCTGTGCGCCCTGTGGTTGGGGTTTCCACTTTGGAGGGGGAGTTCCTGTTGCTCAGCGGTCGGGTGCGGTGATGATCGGTTGACTGCCTTCTTCAACTGCCTCTGGCGGGGCCTGGGAAGGAATGCGGAAGAATCGTGGAAACCGGGGGAGGATCTGGGGGAGAGATCGAATTGACGGTACAGAAAGGATCCCAAGTTTGACGATCGGCAATCATGCAGCCAGTTATGGCTGGGTTTGAGTAGTCAGCGTAGTCGATATAGCTCGCTCTTTTTATGCGGGCGTTTGGTCTCGATTCGAGTTCCTGAATCAGAGACGCAGCGTAAGGTCATATTGCTTTTGCGCTGCGAGTTCGCCCTTGGAAAGCGAGCATACTACCAAGATCTTACTTGCACTTTGCTTTCCGCCGTGATAGCACCGGAAGTAGTCGAGACGAACGGGGGCGATGCCAGGTGTTTCTCAAGGCAACCGT
>CAYYHF010000371.1:0-2386 GCA_964471415.1 uncultured Clostridia bacterium
TGTTGTGCTGAGTTTCGCCCAGAGGAATATCGCCGAAGTTGAGCCAACCGTTGGAATTCACGTTGACTGTGAGCATTTCCTCTTCATAGAAAGGAAATGGCCATGGCAAGTCGATTGTGGCGGTTGCATTCAGCGTCAGTTCATCCAGTCTGGTGCCTATGTCGCTGATTTCGATCCACTCAAAGACCGGACCGTCAGGCTCATCTGAGTCTCGCCACAGGTAACCGCAGCCATCAGGACCTCCGCCGCTCAACGGAACGAATTCTCCGTCTTCTTCGGGAGAATACCGGGTGATTGCTTTGGCAGTCAGAACCAGCGGAGCTTCCCCAGTATTCGTGACGGTTAGGGTTTCACTTCTCTGGCGGTGCGCTCGCATCACTTGGTTGAAAGCACTGGGGTCAACTGTCGCTTGAGGCATGTCGGCCACAACAACAACGATCGTGTCTTCTGCAGTGAAACCGTCATCGTCAGTTACGCTGAGTGTGGCTGTGTATTCGCCCTCCGCAATGTATGTGTGGACAGGCGAAAGGTCGCCGGTCACCGGATCAGTGCCGTCTCCGAAATCCCAGCTAATTGCCGCGATCTCACCGTCGATGTCCTCTGCCTCTGCGGAGAACCGGACATTCAACGGAGCGCTGCCTGCCCGCGGCTCAGCCGCCATTGCTTGTATCATGGGCGGAATCAGCGAATGGACAGATGTGAATGTCCCGACTTCTATGTGCGGGTTCGCCGGATCGTTGCTGTGAATGTGGATAGTTGCGTTCCACGTTCCTTCCGGCAAATGGTGGGCAGCAAGCCTTACGGCGAGCGTTTCGGACTGTCCTGGAAGGACTGTGCCGGATACCTTGTCCACGGACACCCATGCAGGCGCCAAGTATACAGCCAGGTCATCATGGACATACGGCTCATTGTAGGCTACCTGAACGCCGCCGCTGCCGCTGGCATTCTCTATTCCGATCGTGGCTTCATCCAGGCGCTCCCCCATCATTGTCCTGTAATGATAGGTTATTGTCCCTGCCGGAGTAAGCGTTGCCTGGAAGGTATAGGGACCACCGCTGGCTAGCTGGTAGTGATGAATGTCTTCATACTGGACTACGAACTTCTCGCTGTCGCTGTAGTAGAAGACCTTGCCGTCCAACAGCTGCGGCTCGAGGTCTTGCCAGAATACGGCGATCAGATCGTTGGGAGCTCCTGCGAACGGTATCGGACGATTGTACCAAGCTCTCCCTTCGCTGCCGAATGTCAGGTACCCGTTGGAGGATATGCAGATCGAGTTCTTGGTCTGTCCGTAGAAGGGGAAGTCGAAAGGCAAGTCGACTACCAGGCAGTCGTCTCCGCCCAGCGTTACCTGAATTCCAGTCTCAGAGATGTCGAACCATTCCGGCGCGTCTACGCCCGGTTCATCGCTGTCGGTCCAGAAGTAGCCGTATTCGTCCGGTCCAGCGGATCCGAGCCCTTTTACGGGCATGGAGGACGCGGATGTATCAACCATGCCTACAAGCTCAAGTTGGACTGTGTATTCAAGGTTGCCTTCGCCGGAGTTGCTGATTGTGACGACCTCTTCTATTGTTTCTCCCCAGTTGAGTTCGGTTCTGATCTCTCTGGGTCCCACATCGATCACGGGTGGGGTGAACACATGGATCTGCAAAGAAGCAACGGCTTGCCCGCCGCGGCCGTCTACTACATGGAAAGAAGCAGTGTACATCCCCTCCTGATCGTATGTATGAGTGGCCTGTAGATCGTGAACGAGTTCACTCTCATCGCCGAAGTCCCACCACTGGTCCGCGATTTCGCTCTCGGCGCTCGCTACCGCCGCCCTGAAATTGACTTCGAGCGGAGCCGCGCCCCACTGGGGAGTCGCCTCTACGGACTTTATGATAGGCAGTCCTCCGCCGATGATTGCATTCTTGACGTTGAGCCTGCCGGCGGTGGCCACTAATCCCTCATACTGCGGGAAGACATCGACACCACCAAGAATCAGATCCTTGATGGTGAGCTGATGCTCGCCCACGTCTTTCCCGGGAGCTGGCGGTATGTCAGGATACATGCCGAGCAGGAGAGCGGCGGCGCCTGATACGTGCGGCGTGGCCATTGATGTGCCGTAGAAGAATGCGTAGGCCTCGCCGGGCTCGGATGGCGGAGGATCAGGGGGTATGGTGGAGAGGATGTAGCCGCCCGGCGCAAACAGGTCGACCGTAGTCCGACCGTAGCACGTGCTCCACCATCCAGGGTAATTGCAGGGCTTCTCGTTCTGCATCATGGCAGCTACTGAGATGATGTTCTCCGAATCGTAGCTGGCGGGATAGTTGGGGTTTTTGTCAGTATCCGCTCCATGGTTTCCTGCTGCACACACAACAAGCATGCCGGATGCCTCAATGGCGTCCTT
>CAYYHF010000372.1:0-2379 GCA_964471415.1 uncultured Clostridia bacterium
GGATTATCGCATGTTCGTCGCTCTAGCTCCACGTGGGTTCTATTTTACGCTTACGGCTTTCGGGGGATCAGGGGATCGGGGGACCAGGGGATCGGGGGATCGGGGGAAGGGACCTTGACGCGACCCTGCCGTGACGCGCGGAGCCCGACAGGAGTATGCCCCCGCAAGTATTGAAACCAGTCTGCCTAGATCGCATGTCCGGATAGCCCAGCCGTTCCCAGCTTCGCAGCCATCCCGTCCAGGATCCCGGCGAAACTCATCACTGCCTGGTCCACGCCTGCAGTATCCATGACGCCCAGGACAACAGCTGTGCCTGCAGGCATCACCAGCGCCCGCTCTGGCTGGATCATACCCCTGATGCGCGATCGCTCGGCGTAAGGCACGGCTACAAAACGAGCCAATATGCTCTCGATCTCCGTTCTAGACAGGATGACGCCGCCGGCGCGGTCGTAGTCGAAGGGGTCGAAGTCATCGAAGCTCTCCAAGCCCAAACTGACAGAGACCAAAGTGGCCGCGGTGCCGCCCACCACAACCAAGACATCAGGATCGCAAGGCCCGCGCGATTCCTGCGGTTCGCCTGCTTTACGCAGCCCGCGCGATTCCCGCGGTTCGCCTGGCTCGCGCGGCTCGCCGGACGTCCCCGGCCAGCTGTGGGGATCGTTGGGATCGCCCAGCGCGCCCAACCCGCCTGTCGCAGCGCAGCCTGGGCGTGCGCAGCCGATGCCGTTCGCGCCCTGCATGCGCCGGCGAATATAGTCCCGCATGGCATCGATCTCACCCGGAGCGGGCGGGTCCTCACTCACAAACCGCTCCGTGAGGCTGACCGAGCCGAACGGCAGGCTGATTGACTGAACGCCCGCCGCCCCCAGTCTGATGAACTCAGTGCTCATCCCGCCCGAGTCCACAACCAGCACGCGCCGGGGATCGCCAACCGGACCCGACAAGCAGAGCACTCCCGCGAACGACAGCTCCGCTTCGAGTTCGGGCGGGATTACCTCGAGCTCAACTCGTGCGGCATCCCGCACCCGCCCTCTGAGCGCACTGACCCCGTTGTGATCGCCCAGCTCCAGTGCCCGCCTCGCAGCGGCAGTGGCAGTAGCCCAAACACGCGTTGCTCCAAGCTCGCGGGCCATCACGGCAAATTTGCCTATGGCCTCAGCCGTTCGCGCACAGCCTTCCTCTGAAAGCAGACCGGTCTGCTCAAGTTCCCGACCCAGTCCGGTGATGCGAACATCCGATGCTACTCGGAAAACCATCGAGCGCTCTGGGTGAGAACTCCGCCCTTGACGCCTTCTGGATCTGGGCTCAGCACAGAGTCCGCAGACGAAACCACGGCCGCAGCCGCGGCGCCGGTCGGGGCATTCTACTACGTCCGCCACCAGCGCTTTGGCCGAATTAGATCCGGCATTGATCGCCGCGACCCTGATCGGCACACATCGCCCATCGGCGCATTCCAAGCCTAGGCCGTCTTCCGCCAGTCGTTGCGCGCACAGCTCGCCCACAGGATTGGCGTTACCTGCCATGTAGTCAGCCATATTCATGTGCAGGCACTTCACCCCGGCCCAGTCTGCTAAGCCCCCTACTCCGGATTCGCTGATCACCCACACCAGATTCGCGCGATCCGCGCCCTCCCCGCCTGTCTGCAACCAAGCTCTATCATCAGCGTCCAGCAACCCTGCTCGCTGGGCCGCGTATCTCCTGTTGACCTGCTGATACTCCCGGGCAAAGGCGCCATCCTCCCGTAGCCTGCGCCGCATGCCCTCTATCATGCCGCGGCTCTCAAGAGACGATATCGCGGCTCGCATATGCGGGCAGGTGAGCCAGAAGATCGTAGGAAACGGGGTCGTCTTCGATGCGAATCGGCGATGCTGCGCATCCCCGCCTGCGCCAGCCTCGTGCACAAGCGGGTATGTGACCAAGACCTGCGGTTGCCTGTATGAGCAGCGCTTAGCCACGGCCACAACGCGACCCCTGAGCGCTCTGCCCAGCTGCCGCGCGGCCACTGCCAGATCAACCGGTCTTGCGCGATCCCACGTCTCATTGGTCACCTGCCAACGACCTCCCCACCCTATCGCATATCGTCACATCGCCTCATGCCGCATCGTCGCCCGTTGCATCCTGCCCCACATGCGCGAAAAGAAAAGCACTCCGTATCAGGGAGTGCTGCGGCAATGGCGATAGCAGTTCTCAAACCATTCTGGAAAGACGTGTGCCCCTTCCTCCGCGTTTGGAGTCCTGGTTACGCCTGAGATCCTGATGGCGTTCATCGCTGTCTTTGAGAAACTTGGTGAGCTTGTCTTCAAAAGACTGCTGATACGCCCGGTCGCGACGGGCCCTTTGGGCCTGATAGTTGGGATCTGCCTGCTTAATGGAGAGCCC
>CAYYHF010000373.1:0-2379 GCA_964471415.1 uncultured Clostridia bacterium
AACGGTGCGATGGGGGAAGGAAAGGAAGGCTATGCCGCGGCATAGCCAGCCTTCTCCACTTTGATCCGCGTGACTGCCGGGTGCGACTTCGGCCTCGAAAACGGGCGTTTTGTCGATGGTGTGTTGAGACGGAATTTGGCGTGGTTTGATCCTGCACACCGAAGCCAGAGTGAGCGAGCCTCTGGCCGCCGCGAAGGAGTGTTCCTGTTGCTGACTCGGGATAGAGGGCTATCAAGTTGCTTCAGGCGAAGCGCGAACATCTGCATACAGAATCTGGCGTCAGCAGGATAGCGTTGTTCGGTTCGGTTGCGAGCAATGAGTCCGGCAGGTCAAGTGATATGGGTGCCGGCCCCTCATCGACTCCGTGTGCCGGCGCTCGGCGCCAGGCACCGGGGCGCAATGAGGGTTCGCCGGCGAGGTGTCTGCGGTTGTACGCGTCAAGCGGTTTGAACGCGTCTAGACTTTCTGAACCGCTATTTGTCCGTCTTCTTCACCCTGTTGGCACTTGAATGTGCCTTGGATGACGCCGCCCTGTACGGCGCATTGGAACTGGTACATGATAGAGCCCGCTTGTGACTGGAGTTGGAGCAGGAACACCAGCGTATTGCCTTGGACCTGCCCTTGAATGGGTCCGCCGCCCTGACCTGGAGGATCGAATCGGAGTTGCCCCTGCACTGTCGAACCGCTTTGCTGAAGCATTAGGGTGACGTTTCCCACCGACCCAGCGCCGGGCCCGCTTATAATGCGGATCTGCCCCTTGTACTCTCCGGACAAATCGCCGGCCTGGCCCGGGGGCGTTACCGGGGGCACAGTCGGAGGCGTCACCGGGGGCACCGTTGGTGGCGTTGTCGGCGGCATCGCCTGGGGCGTTGTCGGGTACGCTGCTGCTCCGCCCGGAGCCGCCGGTTGCGCTGCCGCCGCCTGCGGCAGTCTGTAGCCCCAGCGAGTGATTATGTCGGAATCGAGCCTGGGAAGTTCGGGGCTGCTCAGCCCCTCAGAGAACATGGCCTCTACGTCCACGATGTAGTGGGGCCTCTGCGTATCCTTGCCGATGTTTTTCTGGGCGGTCTTGACCGCCTCTTCGAAGGTGGTTGACTTTCCGACCGCCGCTCCTCCTACGCACGTGGTTTCGATGGGAACCATCTGTCCGCTGGGCAGACGGATGATGGGGTAGGCGTGCCCCGGTATGAGTATCAGGTAAGCCCGCAAGCCGACAGCCTCGCATACAGCGCCGTAGGTTATGGCTAGATCAACGCAGGTGCCGGCCTTGTCGCGAAGCACGTCTCTGGGGAACTTCACGTCCTGCGCGAATGAGTAGTCGGTCTCGCCCGATGACGGCGTCTGATAGGAGATTCCGTGGGCTACCTCCATGTCGAAGAGCGCCTTCATGAACTGAAGCGCCGATTCATCATCAATCGCGGCGCCCGCGCCGCCGGCGGCCTGGCTGACGAGGCCGGCAAAGGCCTTCACGGGTTCGTCCACTTTCGTAAGCCACGCTGCCAGAAGCGGAACGTTCGACATCATATCGTTCCAGGAGCCTGTCTGCTCTTCAGGCAGGAGGTTCGAAGTCTCGAATTGATTGATCCCGAGCATGCTGATGCGTTGGGTCTCAGAGTCAGTGTAAGCCTGCCCGGATTCGTCTTTGTAGGAGAAGCGCACACTGACGTCTGTTGGGGTCGAACTCCGAAGTTCGGCTACCTTGGACGATATGATGGGATAGTAGAGGTCTACTACTGTGCCTCCGGGCGGGATGATGGAGTAGCGGTTGGCGGGACTCCAGTCTGAGTATTCGCCGAGCTTGTAGCTGATCTCCATATCCCGGATGTTGCTCGTGCCCACGTTCGTCACGGCTGTTCGAGCCACCCAGCTGGAACCATCGCCGATTTCGCTCTTGCCGTAGGCCTTGTACGTGGCGGACATCAAGCGCGGTTTGACTTTGGTGTCGATGTCCATCTCCGGCGCACCGGGGGCGGCAGGTATCGGAAGCGAATACGAGATGATTCCCGAGTCCGGCGAATACTTGGCGGACGTTGCCCCGGACGGAAGCTGGATGTGGTAGCGCGAGAACATGAAATACCCACTCAAAGGCGTGAGGTCGCAGAGGACGATATGGGACGGATCCTGCCAGACGAGTTCCAGGTTCCGGCCTACTGAGGCTTCCCATGCTCTCCGGCGATACACCGATGCTCCGCGCAGTGTCCCGCTCATGACGATGCTGTTGGCGGCATCATTGTACCTGGCATCGGCGTTGTCGAGGATAACCCCTGCGCGCCCTGTGATCGTGTCGCGCAGCAGGACGTAAGGGCTGGGAAACATCGACTTGACCTGCATGTAGTCGGCGTTGGTCGGGAACCGGCACGTCATCGATATGTTGAGATC
>CAYYHF010000374.1:0-2373 GCA_964471415.1 uncultured Clostridia bacterium
AAGTGCTCTGTGGCAGTCATCCCCAGCGGGAGCGCGGCTGAGACCAAGCTGGCGCTCGACCTCGCCGGCGATGCACTGCAGGCGTGGATAGGACAGAGCGAACTCGTCCTGAACATGTACCTGCCGCCCGAAAATGAGTATAGCCCTAACGGTTTCTTCCTCGGCATGGCCGATGTCACGGACGGATGGAACTGGGTAGACGGAACCTTCGCAACTACCCAGGCTGTTCCGGGCTGGAATCAGATAACCTATCCATTGACGGACGCAATGAAAAACCTCAACCCGACCGGCAAGTACAAGGTCTATTTCGCTTGGTACCACCAGGACACATCGAACGCCAAGATTCCGCTTTACGAGAAGTTCTACATAATCCCGCCGTTCGAAAGCCATCCGGCACAGCAGAACTACACACGACTTAGTTTGAACCTCGCGTTCAACCAGGGATCGTCTACAGTGGCTTACTTGCCTCTCACCTTTACACTAGGCGGCGACGAGCCTACAGTGGGCGTGGGCAACTGGTATTTCTCATACAACACCGAGCCGGTCGCGTTCTGGATCAGCAACAATGACAAGGACAATGTGAAGAAGTTCGCATCGCTCGGCGACCCACTGGGCATTGCAGCAACTTTGGGGCGCGGGCTCGTGATCAACGCCAGGGGTAAGGCGTTCGGAGCCGAGGCGAACCTGTATTCTGCAGGACTTTCGGAAAGCAGTGCGTTCCTGGGGCGAGTTACATACGGCCTGCCTCTGGGATTTGAGCTGGGCATCGTCGGGGCCTTCACGTCGGCGCAAGGCACCGCCGGGAAAGACGATCTGGTATTGGGCCTCGATGTGACAGGGAGTGTTCCGGGCACTGACGCCGGCCTGACGCTTGCGGGCGCCGGCTACTGGGAAAAGACAGGTGCGTGGAAGTTCGAGGCGGCTGAGAATAACCTGGCATGCCTCGTTGAGCTCGAAGGCCTGAAGATCGGGCCCGCTACCTTTGGCGCCAAGTACGCCGAGGTCGGGCTGGGCTTCAAATCGGCCTATGCCAGCACAGACGAGAAGGCGCTCCTCAACGCATATAAAGGCGCTGCGGCTGTCGAGGCAGAGGTGGAATTGGGGTTGCCTGTGGGCGTGCCTACGACCCTGACTATCGGCAATACCCTCTGGATGGAGCAGGCGCAGCATAGCCCGGTATGGAACAGGACCGACGCTAAGGTCGTAGTGGATCCGATCGAGGATCTCAAGGTAACAGTATCGGGGGCGTACGTATCTGACCTCGACAAGGATGCTACCACCGACTTGGCGGGCTTAGAAGTGCATGCTGACTCGGTATACAGCAAGTTCGGTCTGGACTTCAAACCGTTTGTCGACTTCAAGACCGGCAATTGCGCCGATTCTGCAGAACATGATGGCAAGAGGGTAGATACTATTGTCGGCCTGAACATCAAGGGGTCTACTTCATATGGGGTTACGCTGGAGACTGAAGCCAACTACACCGTGGAGGATCCTGCAACCGAATTGTTCGGCTATGGGCACTACGCTGTGGACGCACCCCCAGGATTCTTGAAGGGTGCACGATTCGATGTGGCGGGCGTAGGCAGCTACACCAAGAAGGGCAATGCCGATGGAGTTGCCAATTACTACGGCTTCGCAGGTGCGAAGGCTAATGTCACTGATGCGCTGTATACGCGTGCTGCAGTACTGAGCAAGGACGAAAAAGGCGCGCTTGTTGCCGGCGTGGACATTGACTGGAAGGTCAGCGACAGAATCAGTGCCTATTTGGTCTACACTTTCAGAAACAAGGGGATAAAGCCGCCGGCCGATCCAAACATGTGGAGGCCATTTGACGATGAGGGCAAGAACTGGCTGAAGGCCTCCGTTGTAGGCACCGTCGGAAGTGGTACGATAACCTTGAGCTATGGCGCAGACGGGCGCAAAGCGGCTGATACAAGCGAGTTCCATGCAGGCAAGCCCTGGGCCTACCTGAGGAACTATCCGGGCAACTACATGGACTGGCAGCTGTTCACGGCAAGCGTCAAGGTGCCATTCTAGGCGCTTGATGTCAGACGCCAAAGGCGCGCGATGAGTGCATGGCATGGATCCCCGGCGTGTTCCGGGGGTCCATTTGTCTGAGCGCAATTCGTCCGGTGGCCCTGCGTGGCGATTCTGAGGACTAGCTGTGGGCGCGGTCACAGGTGGGCGCCATTTGACGCTGGTACCCTACTGGGAGAAATGCACCCTTCTCACCAGCAATATGCCTGCTACACCTATCACAATAAGCGCCAGCGAATAGAAGGCGATTGAAGCCATGACCAGTGCCCAAGCCCAGCCCGTCGGCTCGGTTGCACCTGAGGCGAGCCCGCTAACGATGGCGTAGAGCTGGCCGCC
>CAYYHF010000375.1:0-2366 GCA_964471415.1 uncultured Clostridia bacterium
ATGGTTGCTGCATAATCAAGTGTATGGTCGCATAAACCCGGACGGCCGGGGAATCCGGGGCCGGCAGCAGCAGTTGATGGGATCCTGAGGTCGAAGAAATGGGTATGCGCGCCATCGTGGGCCGGGTTATGTTAATCGGAATGTCAGGTAAGCCCGAATTGGCCTGGCCCCGTTCGTTCGATGGATCTATACACTCGATTATGGTGAGCCATTGTCGGGAAACTCGACAGATAGGTGAAAAACCCGTTGTGAGCTGCGACAGATAGTGCTCTTGCGTTGCTGACTTTCGGGGGATCGGGGGAAGCGACCTTGACGCGACCCTGTTGAGGATCCCAGGATCCTTGATCATTCGAGCAGTACGTGCTATCATTTTGATTGAAAAAGCGCATAGCGTAGCCTTCGGGGCAGGGTGCGATTCCCGACCGGTGGTGAAATCCTCGCGCATGGCGCGGGGGCGAGTCCACGAACCGTAGCGATACGGCCGACCTGGTGGAATTCCAGGACCGACGGTACAGTCCGGATACGAGAAGGTCAAGCGCTGCTTTGCAGTGCCTTAACTCATCGCTCCCAGGCTGCGGCTTGGGGGCTTTTTCGTACAATGCAACACTTAGGAGGTCTTTCCATGAACCAGAGCAACTCGATGCAGCTTAGGCGGCTCGCCACCATGGCCGTGCTGACGGCGGCTTCAATTGTGTTGTTCCTCGTATTCCGCACGCCGATATTCCCGGCTGTCCCGTTTCTGGTATATGAGGCAGCCGATGTAGGGCTTCTTGTCTCTGGGTTTGCGCTCGGACCAGGGGCAGGGCTGGTGTGCACCGCTGTAGTCTGTCTGTTGCAGGCGCCTTTGCATCCGGAAGGCGGATGGTTCGGCGCAGTGATGCACTTCATATCCTCAGGTGCCTTGGTCGGAGCATCGTCCATTATCTATAGGCGGTTCAAATCCAGAAGTGGTGCCTACTGGGCTCTGCTGGCAGGCGCTGCGGCGATGGTCGGAGCGATGATACCAGCTAACCTGATTCTGACGCCCCGGTTCTACCATATCCCCACCAGCGCAGTGGTCAGCCTGCTTGGGTGGATAATTGCCTTCAACGCCGTCAAGGCCGGGATAAACGCGGCAATCACTGCGGCGATATACAAACCACTGTCCAGGCTGATCAAGGGAACCTCGATTGAGACCGAAAACCGAGCTGCGCTGACGCGTTAGCAGTGTTGTGACGCCACATCCTGGACGAATAGGAGCGTAGCCGCCACGCGCTTGCCAGTGCCGACTCGTCCATGTCGGAACTGAGGCTGTGGCGGGGCGCTCCGGCGCCCAGGTCGATTGCGCCACTGCCGACAGCGCGAGCGCCCCTGGACACTTGGATAGAGAGTATCCCACGGTTTGGGAGGCGATCCAAGGTTCGCACGTTGCCAAACGCTCAGGGCCGAGGACTGCCTGCACAGACTCGGCTGCCAAAGCCGATAGGGCCGGATTGCCGACTACCGCTGGATCGACTTCTCTTGCAGGTATTGAGGGCAGCCCGACAACTGTGTGTGAGGCGCATAGCAGGGGGCGATGGTCCGATCAGGGCGCGAGCCATGACCATTGCGTCCTCTCAACCAACTCTGCCCTGTCGGAAATCGGACCGAAATCGGGCCTTGCGCGTTCCGTTCAGTTTGCATATAATGAAAATGTAGCTGTACAGCTTCGCGAGCGGATGTAGCCCAGTGGTAGGGCAACGGCTTCCCAAGCCGTGAGTCGCGGGTTCGAATCCCGTCATCCGCTCCATTTCTTTGTACCCCAGGCCAGCACAACCCCTGCAGCTCCGGCGAGACTCAGGCTGCGGTACTACAGTGCCCAGAGTTCAGGCAACGTGACCTATGGCGGTGTCGGTAACGCATAGGCCTAAGGAAACACGTTCGCGGCCCCATCGATCACGCCGAACTGCACAAACCTCCAGGCAACGCGTGTTCACGCGGGGCCGCGGCAGTGCCGTCAATTCCTCCCTTCGTCGTGCGATCTCGGGTAGCGGTCGTCGACGCCGCGCCGCGGCCCACGTCTTGTAGCTGGGATTCACATGCAGGAGGAACTTGCTGGGGGGTGTGGTTGTCGATGGCGGCCGCGAACCTGTACTCTACGACCCAGCCTTTGCGCCAACCCCCGGTTCTGCGACCCAGGCGGGCGGCGAAAGGCTCGTTTTCGGGGCCGAAATCGGATGCGGCGGGCGCGCGGGCCGCCGGCGCAAAAGGGAGCGGCGCGACTCGCTGATTCGTTGATTGCTTCCCGTTGACATGCCTAAACGGAGCTGATAACATTACGGGTGCAAGTCTTGTGGGCCGGCGTAGCTCAGTTGGTAGAGCGGCGCACTCGTAATGCGCAGGTCGCG
>CAYYHF010000376.1:0-2361 GCA_964471415.1 uncultured Clostridia bacterium
GCTTCACCAACAGGGGCGAATACGTGGACGACCTGTTCCAGGTCGGGTGTATCGGCCTGATCAAGGCCATCGACAACTTCGACTTGTCACAGAACGTTAAGTTCTCCACCTATGCCGTGCCCATGATAATCGGTGAAATCCGAAGGTATCTCAGAGACAATAACCCTATCCGAGTATCGCGTTCTCTGCGCGACATCGCCTACCGAGCGCTACAGGTCCGCGATAGACTGGTCGCCAACGCCTCCCGTGAGCCGACCATAGGAGAAATCGCCGCCGCTTTGGGAATGCCGCGCGAGGAGGTCGTGTATGCTCTCGATGCGATACAGGAGCCGATATCCTTGTTTGAGCCGATATACCATGACGGCGGAGACCCTATCTATGTCATGGATCAGGTCTCAGACGACAAGAACCTCGATGTCAACTGGCTCGAGGGCATATCGATCAAAGAAGCTATGCTCAAGCTGCCGGCGCGAGAGCGGCTGATCCTTCGTCTTCGGTTTTTTGAGGGCAGAACACAGATGGAGGTGGCCGAGGAGATCGGGATTTCGCAGGCGCAGGTATCCAGGCTGGAGAAGGCTGCCCTCAAACAGATGCGAGCATCAATGTAGACGTGGCCAAGCTGTACCGCAATGGAGGGAAGCATCATCAAACCGGATCTGGCTGTCAGAGTAATCACTTGCACCGCTCTCTTCGCGCTGGCCTTCATATGTCTGGCGGCGGCAGTTGCCCGCCCCTCGGGGGCGCGCGAGGACGCAACACCCGCCTACAACTCGTCCAACCTCATCCGACTGCATGTGGCGGCGCCCGGCGACGATGCTCATAGCCAACGGCTCAAATTGACGGTGCGCGACACAGTGCTTGAAGAAACGGGCATGCTCCTGAAATCGGCGGAGGACGCGCGCGATGCCGCTCGGATCCTCCGCGACAATCTCTCGGTCATAGAATCGTCGGCCCAAGCGGCGCTGGCAAAGAGCGGCGCTTCGCACCGAGCGCGCGCCGCGTTGGGCGTATTTGCTTTCCCGAGCGTCTCATACGGCGCTACCTCGCTTCCTGCCGGAGACTATCTCGCCCTGAAAGTGGAGATCGGCTCGGCGTCCGGCACCAACTGGTGGTGCGTACTGTTTCCGCCCCTGTGCCCAGTGGACTTGGAGAGAGCGCGCATCTTGGAAACGGCGGGCGCTCCGCCTGGTTATCTCGATTCTACTGGCAGGGCAACCCCATCAGGAGGACGTCTTTTCACACTGGAGTTCGCGGTCCATCGCGATCCCCCTGCCGGCGCCTTCGCCAAGAGTGAGGCTGTGCTCCACCAGGCCGCGCTCAACTCAGGGCGCCTGACCCTCGCTCGTCTCAATTGGGAGATCCCCGCCTGGGCCTGCCGTATCCTGAGATGGCCCCATACCCAACAGGCCTCCTATCGGTAGGCTGGTTCTTGCTGGCTCCCGGCGCCTCGGCTCATCGACAGCCATCGGCACCCATCCGCTTTCTCCTGCATACAATGTGTTGGGCCATTTTCACCAGCAGGGGGTGCCGTGATGATCCTCCGAGCTTCTGAACTCCGCGTGAAAGAAGTCGTCAGCATAAACGATGGCAAGCGACTGGGCTACATATTCGATCTTGAGATCGACATGGACACAGGTAAGGTAGCCAGTTTCGTTATTCCCGGAGGCAGCAGAATCCTCGGCTTTTTGGGGCGCGGAGGCGAACTGGTGCTGGACTGGGACGACATCAAGAAAATCGGCAGAGACGTGGTTCTTGTCGACGACTCCCGTTTGCTGAACACCGGAAACTACACACCGAGCTAGCTGGCAGTCCGCTTCCTTGGCGATCCCCGACACCTCTCTTTCCCCGAAAGCAGGCGATGCGGGAACAACTATCTGCCGGGTTTCCCGACAATGGTTGATGCATAGTCGAGTGTATAAACCCATCGGACCAACGGGGCGGAGCCGATTTGGGTCAATTTACTATCAGGCCTAACACAATCCGGCACAACACGGCACACATACCCAGCACTTCAACCCCAGGATCCCACCGAATGCCGCTGCCGGCCCCGGATTCCCCGGCCGTCCGGGTCTATGCGACTGTACACCCGGCCATGCATCAACCATCGCCGCGATTCGCGACACATTGAGAAAAAAGCACCGCGAAAACCTTTGTCACCTGTATACGCGCTGTCTCGAGCGCAGTAGTCCTTGAGCCATGCCCAGGCATTCTCTTGCGGGTTCAGCTCCGGCGAATACGGAGGATGGTTTCCGCAGGGATACCCTGAAGCGTCATGACCACCGCGGTGAGCGTCTGACGCGTATATGGCTTCTCGGCGCGCGCTGCAAGCTTCGCGATCTCATTGATCTCGAGTCCGTGCGT
>CAYYHF010000377.1:0-2350 GCA_964471415.1 uncultured Clostridia bacterium
ATCCAAGGTCTATGCCCATCAGCAGGCCATCAGAGAATTTATCCCCCGCGGCTGTATGTATATGAGAGTTAACGCTCATAGTCATCCTTTTTTGCTCGTAGTACACACCTTAGGGGCGCATCTGTGAATCTTCACGCACTTAACAATCGTCGACCATCATCGTCGCACAACATCGTCCACCGGAGGCGCAGCCTCACCCGCGCACTACGTGCTGGCCTAGTCGGGTAAGATTGCTATCGACAAAGCTATCGACGAAGTTAAAATCTTTGTCGCGAACTTAGCCCCTTTATAAGGGCCAATGCCGTTTCTATCAGAGCGGCGCCCGACTCAGCCTGGAACATGCTCAGGTTAGCTTCATAGCCCACGGCATCCGGCGTTGTGATGTAGCCCTGCAGCTCACCATTCGTCAGACTGGCCACAAAGGTGCGTTTGGCTGAGTGCTGCTTGATCTCCAGGGCATACTCGACAAACAGCTCTCCGGGCCAGCCCACAATAAAGGTGTCGCCCACACGCAGCACCTGCACTTCGGCACGCGCATGCGAATCCTGCACAGCAGCCAAAGTGCCGTCCAATTGGGCCTGGGCCATAGTCACGACCTCCTCCGCCCCGAACACCACGCACTCTGCCGTGCGAACGGGTCCGTGTCCGGCGTTCTCGCGTTGCAAGCGCGCATAATTCGCTCGTGCCGCCAGCAAGTCAACCCTGGCTGCCTCGACCGAGGGGAACTTACGCGGCATAAGTTGCGCGTAAGCCTGCGCGCCACCCACCACGAGTTCATCCTCAAAGTCCTGATCGGTCAGAGCCGCAAGCGCACCGGTCACAAACCCGCCCAACCGACGCCCCAGCCGTTCGGCCTCGGCAAAGGTCTGGCCTTTGACGTGGTAGCGCGGACTCAGGTTGCCGCAAGGGCCGTTATGGTAAAGCACCCGCACAGAAGGGAAGCGTTCCTCGATGTGGCGGCGTGTATACCCTGGGAAATCTGAAGAGACCAGCGTCGAATCCTCATGCATCACAGTCGGGTGCATGGAGTAAAAGAGCTGAACTGCAATCATCTCTCCGCTATCTACGCCGCGCACCGCCACAATACCGGCTTCCGGATCGCGCGCGGCATCGGGCGAGAGACGGTTACCACCGACCCCGTCGACCGTGGCCGTTGTCACGGCGAGTTCGGCGGGCACGAGGCTTTCAACAGCCTGACAGGCTGCTGTTACCATACCGGCGGCCAAGTACTCCATGTAGACAGGATCAGGTTCAGGGACAACAGGGTCACCGCGCATGGCAAGTATATCACAGGTTACCGGAGCGGAGTGCGTATGCGTTGCGCTGATGAGTATATGCTCGTGGGGGACCCCGGTGCGCTCCTGGATGCGACACCGGCAGGCATCGACCAACGCACTGGAGACAAAAAGAACGTCCACCACTATGGCAATCGTTCGGCGCTCGCCATCGTCGAGACACATGGCCGTCGCATAAAGCGGATCATGAATACCCGTCGAAATCCGTTGCACGTGCGGATATCCGATCAGAAACAGCGGTTCCTGAGGCGAAATATCCACTTGGCCTGTACCTGCTCTCAGCATCATATCACCACCGCACTGCGATCTCTCTGCGACTTTAATGCCGCGGTAAAGAGCTGATGGCTCAGGGCCGTTTCCTGCGGAGTCACACAGCCGGCAAACTTACTGATGGGCCGGCCATGCGCCAGTTCGTAGAGAAAAGCCGCCCACATCTGTAAAATCGAGTCCGAGAACCCAGCCTCGAAGATGCCGCCGGTAATAGATTTGTATGCCATCTGATGGCCCATATCGATCACCTGCCAAGCCTGCTCTCCGCCGCTATACTCCATGATCTCCAGCGTGTTAATCTGTTTACTGCTCCAACGCGCCGAACCTCCTGTGCCCAGAATTTCCAGGTACCAGGTATTGGTGTGGCCAGGAGCAATACGCTGCGTCTTGATCGTCATAGGGAAGGTATGCCCATTGGCATCAGCGGCGGTGCAAAGCAGCGTCGCATTATCCCATGTCTCGCAGGGCACCATCCCGCCCTGTCCGTCAGGACGCTCAAGAACGATATTGGAGAGCACCGCGCGGACATCCTGAGGAACCCATCCAGCGCGGAACGGCATGTGGCAGACGTGCATCCCCAAATCGCCCATACAGCCATACTCGCCGTTGAACTTGAGCATGCGCTTCCAATTGATCGGCTTGTTAACATCCATGTCGCTGCAATGCAGAAATCCGCAGTTGACCTCAATGACACGTCCGAACGCGTCCTGCTCGATCATCTTACCGATCCTCTGCATGGCCGGGAAAAATGGAGATTCAGAGCTGCCCCGCACCATCACATCCGG
>CAYYHF010000378.1:0-2341 GCA_964471415.1 uncultured Clostridia bacterium
GCCTCAGGTAGCCCACGTCTCTTGAGCGCCCTGTCGGACGTGAGCGCGTGCCTGCGGCGATTCACCGATCTGAGCCAGGAAGTCCCGGGGCGGATGACCGAGTCAAACGCCGAGCACCACGAGATCCTGTCCTTTATCTCCTCACGCAACGGAGCCGGGGCCGAAGCGTCGGCCAGGTATCACGTTCACCGTACTCTCGACCTGATCGTCGAGGAATTGACACGCGAAACCAAACTTCGCCCCCTGGCCCCGACTTCCTAAGTCTGTATCGTGTTCGGGTATAGCTACCGCAGGGCCCAGACGGCCCTGCGGTTGCCTTCGCTATGTGGGACGCCTCTCTCTAGAATCCCTTCTCGTCATACTTGACAGTCAGCACTTCAACAAGACTCCAGAACATGTCGACTGCCTTGGCGCACCTCGTATGCGTATACTGCGTCAGGAAGTCAGCGGCCAGTTCCGGGTCGAGCTTGTAGATTTCTGCGGCTGCTTGCTCAATTGCAGGCTGCATCAAGAACTGCTCTTGCTCAAATGGATCGCGAACTGCCCTGAGATCCAAGATCATGTCCTGATACCGGCGATTGACCACATTGTCGACATAGTTGAAAGCCCACCATGCCGACTCCTTGTAGTTGTCGAAGCTGAACTTGGTTCTGTCGTTCACTCCGTAGTCCTCCGGGAGGTTACGCACTCCCGCATACACCGGCACGTACACCGAGGTATCGGGGTTGTTCAGTCCGAACCAGCACAGGCCTCCGATGGCATCCGGGAGCCAATCGCGGGCCTGGAGTATCGTGAAATATGAGCACCGGGGAATCGATATGTTGCGCTCATTTGGAGCATCGACCAGCCGGGCAAACTCCGTGGTCGCATGCGGAGTAGCGTAGGGGCTCAGGATGAAACTCCCCCTACCGTCAGGTACGTACCAGTCAGGCACCCCGGCTTTGTCAAACGCTGTGCCCTCATAGGTATCGCGGTAGATCGTCATCATGTCCTGGATGGTGATCGGCCTTTCAGCCTTGACGGTGAACGGGAACCGGGACGCATACGGATCCAGTTTAAGCGACGGCGCTGCCCAGGATAGCACCCTCCACTCCCGCCTCCGGCTGCCCATGGCAGTTGAGGGGCCGTACGCCTCATAGAACAGGAAAGGGTCTTCCCCGTTGGGGTCCCACCATCCGTTCTCGATAGCCACATCGAACACGTTCGACGAGAACATGTAGTTCTCCGGATCGTTGGGATCAATCCTCCCGATGCGGCTGCGGTTTGCCGACACGCCCACATGGCCTTCGGGAATCCTCACAGCGGCCCATATCGCACCAGTCTGGAATGCGCCGGGCGGCATGACCTCGAAGAACCACAATTCGTTGGGATCTCCCACCGTCAGACACTCGCCACCATCGATGTAGCCGTACTCCTCCGCCAGAGCGCCCATAACCTGAACTGCCTCCCTGGCCGTCTTGGCGCGCTGTAGCCCTAGAATCTGCAGGGTTTCGATGTAGAGCAAACCTTCGCCCGTTCTAAGTTCCCGCTGGTTGCCAATTGTCGTCTCTCCCATAATGACCTGATGCTCGTTCATGTAGGGATAGCCAGCATAGAAGTAGGTATAGGTCTCAGATGCTTCCGGGATCTCTCCGATTTTCACTGGCTCAGCACGGTCGGCATGGAGCAGACCGCGGTAGCACGGGAACATGTCCCCTAGCTCGTGCTTCTTGCCCGGCACTACAAAGGTTCTGGCATCATACCAGCCATCACAGGTGTGGGCTGTGATCACAGAACCATCGGCCGTCGCTAACTTCGATACCGGAATAGAAGTGCAGGCGTAAGAGGGTACCACAGCCACCAGGACCGTTAGAAGAGCCGTGAGAAACACACACGACCTGACTCTTGACCTCATCCAATAGGCACCTCCGATCACGATGAGCATTTCTGATGGATGGGAGCCTGAAAGGCCGATACCATCCCCCCATTTCGGGTGATGAATTGACTTCTACTGCGGCTCCCCGCTGTCCTCCATGGTACAGATACACGTACCAGGCTCTACCAGGGGGTTAGCTGTGGTACTAATCTATGTACCATGCAGCGGAAGGAGTTGAATATGGCCGCACGAAAGTATTTTCGGAGCCAAGAAACGGTTCTCGCTCGCCAAGGATACCCAACTACACTTTCGGAGGTGTTCGACTGATGGAGTCTGGAATGGGCGCATACCCGACCCGGAGAAAGTTCATACTGGCCCTCATGATTTGTCTCGTGGGAATCGTTCTGATGACATCGGGATCCTTTGGACAGAGCCAGCTGCCTGTACCCGCTGGCATTGAGGTGCCGGCAAAGCTGCCCAAATTGC
>CAYYHF010000379.1:0-2335 GCA_964471415.1 uncultured Clostridia bacterium
TGGAAGAGTTCCCAGGCGAGTGGGGGATTCTCCAGAGCACTCCGATCGCGGCCACGCGCAGTCCGCAGGGGCTGGCCCGTTTCAGCCTGGCGGTGCCCGCGGGCGCACGAACCGAGGTTCTCTACAGGGTTCGCTACACACTGCAGATGTAGGCGGCTGCGGCGCCGCGCGGCTGCGACCGCAAGCGCGACCGCAGCCGGAACCGGAGCTGAAACCGCCCCCTGCCGAACGGAGGTTGAGCTGTGTTGCCAATCCCCGATTTCCCTGTCGGGACGCTTGTGGAAAACGCATTTGGCCAGTGCATCGTGATAGAGAGGCCGGTTGCCGTGGATCTTGCGAGCGTTTTCGCCGCCGAGCGATCCGCTGTGTGCTGCATACAGCGTAATCTGCAGCTGGTGTATGGTATTGGTCCCGTCACTGAAGCTCGACTTCGGGCAGAGGGCTATCATACCCTGTATGACCTTCTGGAGCATCCGCGTTGGGCCGAACCGGCGCGTCCGGCAGTGGATGCGCTTGACCGAGCCGATGGGCACGCTCTCGCGCGCCTGGGAGTGCGGGATGTCGAGTTGCTCAGCCTATGCGCCTTGCATGAAGTGGCGTTTGTCGACATCGAAACCACCGGCCTCGTGTCCACCTGTCCGCTATTTATGGTGGGTATGCTGCTGCCCGAGTCGGCTCGGGAAGTCTGCCTGGTTCAGGCCTTCGCGCGCGACTACGACGAGGAGGAGGCCGTGCTGGAGGAAGCGCGCGCGCGACTTGCCGGGGCTCGGGCCATTGTGACCTACAACGGGAAGTCGTTCGACATGCCCTTTATCGCGCGCCGCATGGCCTACTACGGGTGGGATTGCGAGCTCGACGCCGTGGTGGTCGATCTGCGCTGGCCCGCCAGACGACGTTTCTACGACACTCTGCCCAACTGCCGGCTGACCACGATTCAGAGCATGGTGCTGGACTGCCCTAGGGAAGACGACATCCCCGGGCGACTCATTCCCGAGGTCTATATCGAGTATGTCAGGACGCGCGATCCCAACTTGGTCCTGCCCATCATCGACCACAATGAGCTGGACTTGCTGGCGATGGCGGGTCTTTTGCCCCACCTGATCTGACTTTTCGCATAATCCCACTGCTGCCTAATATACATATAGCGTCATGGAGCAGGTACAACCCGCGTAGGCTTCTGCGGGTGTTGCACCCCCTCCACCCGGACACGATGCGAGGGAGGGCACGCGTATGGAGAAATTCGATATCTTCCGGCACATTGCGGAGCGCACGGGAGGAGATGTCTACATAGGCGTCGTCGGCCCGGTCAGGACGGGCAAGTCCACCTTCATATCGAGGTTCATGGACCTGATAGTCCTGCCCAATATGAAGGATGTCTACGAAAAGGAACGGACCCGTGACGAGCTTCCTCAGAGCGGCGCCGGCAAGACCATCATGACGACTGAACCCAAGTTCGTGCCGGGCGAGGCGGTCGAGATCACGTTGGCCGACAAGACCAGAGCAGCGGTGCGAATGGTCGACTGCGTTGGGTACACCGTGCCGGGCGCGTTGGGCTACGAGGAGGCCGACTTCCCGCGTATGGTGCGAACACCTTGGTTCGACCAGGAAGTGTCGTTTCAAGAAGCGGCCGAAATCGGAACGCAGAAGGTCATTCAGGAGCATTCCACCATAGGACTGGTGGTGACAACTGACGGATCGATTACCGAGATCCGAAGGGAAGACTATATGGAAGCTGAGCGGCGAGTCATCAGCGAACTGAAAGAACTGGGCAAGCCGTTCATCGTGGTACTCAACTCCGTACATCCGGGCTCCGATGAAACCCGAGGCCTGGGTGAGACTTTGGCGGCGGCCTATGATGTGCCCGTTATCCCAGTGGACTGCCTGCGCATGTCGAGCGAAGACATAATGGGCGTGCTCGGCGGTGTACTCAGCGAGTTCCCGGTTCGCGAGATATCGGTGCGCCTTCCTGATTGGATTGTCGAACTGGACGAGACGCACCCCATACGCGCCGGGTTCATAGCCAGCGTGAGGCAGGCAGTGGACTGTGTGGATAGGGTTCGGGACGTGCAGAGCGCAGTCCAAATACTAGGCTCGTCTCCCAACGCTCAGTCTGCCGTGGTTGCCCTGCTCGATTTGGGAACCGGACGCGTCCTGATTGAGCTGACCGCTCCGAAGACGCTGTTTTACACGGTCATTTCGGAAGTTATCGGAGCGGAGGTTGAGGACGATTCAGATGTAATGAGGACCATGCGCAATCTCGCCTATGCCAAGCGCGAGTACGACAAGGTGGCCGCGGCTCTGGACCAAGTGCGCTCCAAGGGATACGGTATCGTGA
>CAYYHF010000380.1:0-2321 GCA_964471415.1 uncultured Clostridia bacterium
AGGTCATCCCTCCACCTTTCACAATAGGCGGTCTTAGAGGATCTGGAGGGTTGGGTTCCCTGTCTGCGTGCGTACACGCACAGGCAGGTGTCCCGACCGGGATTGAATTATCGCTCCCGAGCAGTTGCCAGTTAATCAAGTGTGTCACTCACCGTCCAGCACGATGTCGCAAAAACTCTTCTCGTTGTGCCGCCTGTTACCAAAGAACGCCGCAAAAGTTGATGGGCTGGAGCCCGGCTGAGGCGGCGGTAAATATTGACGGATAAAGGCACCCCGCAGCTTTGACGTTTTTGCGGGGTCGAGCTTCAGATCCGCCCAGGCGACTGTGACAAGGGCGCTCCAGCCATCCTCCGTAATCTGACTCTGTGCGCTCCACTTGCGGTTGGAGCGAACACCGGAATAACGGTTGCCCGCAGGATCGACTGCCATCTGGACGAAAGGCTTTGCCCCATCCCATCCGCCACCGGGGAATATCTCGAAAAACTCGCATTTCAGGAACCGGTTAACCTCGCCTGGTTCCCGCCAATACTCCATCTTCTGCGGCTCGGGATGGCTGCAACAGATGCCGAAGTAGATGTTAGTGCTATCGTAAAGCACACGCAACTCCGTCCGTCGCGGGTAGAGCGATTCGCTGTTGCTGATAAAAAACATCGTCGCGGGCCTGGCCTTTGCCCAGTCGCCGGACGCAAACACAGGGTCAAGGGCTGGCAGCGTTGTAGCGCGCGTGGCGCGGACAGTGCGCTCCTGGAGAAGCCCCATATAGAACTCGAAGACATTGCGCAGCGCAGCGAGCATGGCACCGCGCTTGCCCTCCAAGCCCTTGGCCTCAGCCCGGTCGAGCGCAGCCCGGCACTCATCAGCCAAGCCAGCGTCCACAACGGACTTCCGCCAGTTAGGGGCAGCGTGGTCGTAATAGCGCGAGACACCGGGTGTCGTGCGGAAACTCTTTTCAATGAGCGCGTAGAACGCCTTGACATCAGAGGCAGCCGACCCGTACACGCGCGTGAAAAATTCATCTCGCAGGCTGTCGACATCTTGGGCAGGGTTCCACGCGCCATTGGCCATCACCCAAAAATAAGGAGCGTTGACATCCCAGGAGCGCGCCCTGTCGTAGCTGTGGCCTCCGCCTCCGGCCGCATCGCTAATCATTTCGCTGTAGGTGCGCTTGACCCCATATCGGCTAACGTAGGCCCAGTCATACAAAGCGACTGCATCCACGGGCCGCGGGAACGGGGAGCAAAGCCCGAAGTATTCGCGCCAGGTGATCTCCGGCGTGTTCGCGATCCATTTGTGGAAACGCTCAAAGGTTTGCTCATTGCCAGGCTCGTCAATGCGTTTTTTGGAATCCTTTCGAATCGGGCAGAACGAGATGCCGATGTTGGGCTCAACCTTGATCCGGGGCGGAGTCTCTGTAAAGAAATAAGCGAACGTGAGGATGCGTTTGCCTGGACAGCTCTTCTGAAAATGACGCGCGATTGTGTTCAGCCAGAGGAAGAACTGGGTTGATCGGAAATCCTCCTCTTTGAATTCAACGGTTATGCCATCCTCAAGCACGAGGGGCTTGATGCACTCCGGGCACTCGCACGTTTGCCAGACATCCTCGATCATGATGCGGTAGGTGTCGTAATCGGGCGCTTCGGCGATTCGCGCGTCCAGTTCGCGAATAAAGGCGGCGGTCATCTCGGCATTCGAGAAACAGAGCTGGGTCCGGTATTTGTGCGCGCGCGGATCTTGGCGGGCACCCTTGAAGAACGGAAAATACTCGGGGTGATCCTTGAAATACTTGGCTCCCGTGATATAGAGGCCTGTCAGATTATGGCCTCCACCATATTCAAGGACAGTGCCGAAACGGGTGCTCTCCTCGCTCTTGTACATATGCGATGCGGTCCAGTTGCTGCCTTGGCGGATCTGCCAGACACTGGCCTCTTGTGCGCCCTTGCCGCCCATCTGCCAGCCGCGCAGAATATAGACAGGAATATCGATCCAATCGGCCTGCGTCAAGGCGAAGTCAGGGTTTTTCGTGAAGAGCGTTCCGAGCCCCTCATCAGGACGCGCCCAGATGAGGTCGCTGTTGCGAGTGAGCAGCTTGTAGACGCCGTTGAGCACGCCCTTGGGGATGGCGCACCCAGGACAGTCACGGTGGTGCCGCGCGTCCGCAGGCCAGACGCAGTGCCTTGTTTAAGAGAACATGATCAGCAATTCTAATCATGCGTCCCAGAACAGCAGGCGGTGCGTTTAAAGAGGAAGAGTGTCTTGACTAACTGCGGATACCCCTCAACCTCAAGTAGCGGATATGCCAGAAAATTGATAGCGCCTGAAAC
>CAYYHF010000381.1:0-2319 GCA_964471415.1 uncultured Clostridia bacterium
TCGACTGTGCGAGGTCGCTGGGAATTAGCCCTGAGGAGTGCGAGCTGTGGGCAAGGGCTGGACGAGACGGGGCGGACCTCGGTGAAGTGGACAGGGCGCTGGCGGTGCTGATGAAGCTCTTGATCCATCCGACTTTGGTTCGCGACGCTGCTTTGAGGCGAGACTTAGTCGACCACCAGCGACGGTTGCACGCGAGGCATGCCGTCTTGAGCATGCAGGCGTCCGGGCAGGGAGACGACATCGGACAGTCCGCAGCCCGGGCGCAGGTCCAAGCCAGGCTGGCACGGCTCTACTCTTCACTGAGGGAGGAATATTCTGATGATTAGGGCATATGAGCTTATGGGGCGGCCAGTGATAACGATCGACGAAGGCGCAATCGTTGGCCAAACAGCCGGAGTGATCATCGACACTGCATCGACTGATGTTGCCGCGCTTATCGTGAATGTGACCAACAGATTCGCTCCGCCCAGAGCGGTGCCGTATGCGCTGGTACAGGGCATTGGCGATGACGCGGTGATCATCGAGAACTCGTCGTCGCTGGCGGATTTCGGGGCGCTTCCTGAGATTTTGGACATGGGCCGCCCCGACAGCGAGATACGCGGAGTTAGGGCAATAACGCGTACAGGGCGTCTCTTGGGGACTGTGGCAGATCTCATGATCGATCTGGATGCCGGCAGGGTAGTTGCTTACGAGATACAGAGCGGCGTTGATACTGCTCTACTAGTTCGGGCTGAGCAGGTGATCACTGTGGGCAGACAGGCGCTGATAACTACCGCGGAGGCGTGTGCGCATCTATCAGAGTGAGGGAGTGTATCGCACATTGCATCGCGCCTGCGTTCCGGCATCAACCGGGGTTTCGCGAGGATGCGTTTTCGTACTCCTCGCTGCCGTTATTGCAAATGTAGTATCGCTTGGGGCTCTCGCATTTGTGCACATCACGGTGTATGTGAACGGCCGAGAGGTGCATTTGCCGTTCGGCGCTCGAGTCGCGCAGGCTTTGGCCGCTGCGGGAGTGGAGCTCGCGGCCGGCGATCTGATCGATGCAGATGGAGCGGTTCTGGAGGTCGGGAGCGGAAACCCGGCCCAGCTCACTCTGAACGGAGCGCGATGCGATACTACCGACCGCGTCGCACCCGGCGATCGCATCGAGGTGACGCAAGGTGTGCCGATCATTGAGAGCATCGTCGTGGAAACCGTCGAAACCGCGCAGCCTTTCGAGGTTGTCGGATCCGGCTCCTTCGTGAAGGTCCGGTCGCCGGGAGCGCCTGGAAAGGTCACGGTCAAGAAAGGCTTGATTACCGGAAAAGTCTTTGAATCCGCAAAATCGCAAGAACCGTCTGCAATGGTCATTGCGAGATTCCAGTATGCCGTCGCGAAGAAACTTGTTGTCCTCTCTTTCGATGACGGCCCCCATCCTGTGTATACCCCCCAGATCCTAGAGGTGCTGCGCGACGAGGGCGTGCATGCGGTATTCTTCGTAGTGGGAGCGCAAGTTGCTTCCTACCCAGGCATTCTGAAGCGTATCTATGCTGAGGGCCACGAGATAGGCAACCATACGTACTCGCACACTCTCACCGAATCCGCGCCTGAATCCGATGTGCTGCGTGAGATCAACGACACTTCGGAACTGGTGGAGAAGCTGACCGGAGGTCCAACGCGATGGGTCAGACCGGTGGGCGGCGCCTTGAGCGCATCGTTTGTCCACGCGGCGGAAGCGAGTGGACATACCGTAGTCCTGTGGAATGTAGATACCCAGGACTGGCGGGCAGCCCGAGGCTCAGGACGATCAGACGAGATTAGGCTGATTGTTGCGGACGCGCCTCCGGCGAGCGGGTCCGTTATCCTCATGCACGATGGCGGAGGATACCGTGGCGCCACTGTGCAGGCCCTGAAGGCCATAATCCCTTACCTTCGCGAACAGGGCTACGAATTCTGCACCCTGTCCGAACTCTGGCATTTCCTCGGTCTCGACACCTAGTGGACACGGGGAGGGGAACACGCCGCTGTGATGCCAGGCTGCAGGATCAGGACTGCAAGCTACGCCTATCGGACGCATGACCCTCGCGGCAAGGGCATAGGCTTCCGGTTGACAGAGACATTGTGATAGATTACACTAATGATCGATAGAGCCTGGACATACTGTCAGCTGGACGAAGGTTTCGGGAGAGGTCCCCTGGGGATGGGAATTCCCAGGAAGGCGCCGAAGGAGTAAAGCTCTCAGGTTCCCCAGACAGAGAAGCGTGCGGCAGGTGTGTTTGGCCGTGTCGTTTTCTCTGCCTTTTTGTTTGGCCCGAGGTATCTATTGCTGCCCTGTGTGTT
>CAYYHF010000382.1:0-2316 GCA_964471415.1 uncultured Clostridia bacterium
CGACAGGGTTGAGGTTCTTGGGCTCCTCGCTGAGGGCCCAGCGGATGGCGCCCCCATCTATGGGTTTGCCGTTGCGGTCGACGCAACGGATGTTGAGCGGGGTCCACATGTTGTCATATCCGGCGGCGCTGTAGCCCGGCGCCGACACATATCCTGTGACCATAGCCTTATTGAACGCGTCGTACCGGGGCTCCACGTACAGGATGACCATAGGCTGTTTCTCTGCCAATATGACCTGGGCATCCATGGCGGCTTGACGGGCGGAGGCGAAATCGAGGGCGTACGCAAGATCGTCGAGGACCGCATCCAGTTCAGATAGGCTTATGCCTGATGAATTGAGGCCGTGCTTGTCGCTGTTCATGGAGTGGAAGAAATCGGCCAGGTATGTTGGGGTGTTGCCAAAGGTCCAGGAAAGTACGTACATGTCGAAGTCGCGGGCATCCACCTTGTCAAACATGTCGCGGAAGTCCATCGGCTCGTGCTTGACCGGCAGGCCGACTCGGGAAGCGGAATCGGCGATCATCTTGCCGATTTCAGCTGTGACCGGAGAGACATCGGGCGAAGGGGTGAGTAGTCTCAGCTCCCCCATGGGTTTGCCGGTTGTCGGATCGATGCGCGTCTTGCTCTTCGGGTCGATCGTGTAGCCTGCGTTATCCAGTATCTGGCGGGATCTCGCAGGGTCATACGGGAAAGCAGCGATGTTGCGGTTGTGGTAGGGACTCCAGGGCGGTACGATTGTGGAACACGGTAGCAACATGTCGTTGGATTTATCGAATTGGGCTCTGACTATGGCATTGCGGTCCACTACGCACGCTATCGCCTGCCGAACGGGATCGGCGTCCAGCGGCGCGCGCCTCATGTTGAAGGTGAGGTGCGTAGCCGAGGAAGAGGGACTCATCGCGATGTCCAGATCGGGCATAGCCCGCAGCATGCTCGCATCCTGAGGGCCGATCCCAGGTACTACCGCTACGTCCTTGCTGCCCCTGATCGTCATGATGATCTCGTCCACGCGCGGTCCCCATGGCTCCCATCCTGCTTTTGATTGAGTCATCATCGTGTCGCAGGACATGAGTGCAAGGAGCATGATCAACACGGGGAAAAGGAGTTTTCGGTTCTTCATCTCTCGTCCTCCTCTTAGTGAATGCAGCATACTCGCTGCTCGGGTCGCCGCATCTTCGCTATTGCGCTGGGCCCGGGCGCCAGTAGTCCGGGTTCCTGACCAGCCTGACGAACTCGCCGGGCTTGTACTCCTTGAAGATGAACGGGCCGGTGCCGATTAGTTTGGTGAGGCCGCTGACAGTTGGATGGGGTTCGTTCCAGGGCTCGAAGGCCTGCCAGTCCTTCACGTCTTCCCAGATATGCCTGGGTAGAATGGGCAGCTCATTTAGCTGATAGATCTGCCAATAGCCGGCCGAGTTGAAGTAGACGTTGATGGTATGCTCATCGACGATCTCGGCTTTCTCAATGTCCCTGCCGCACCATCGGTAGCGAGGAACTTGGGGCAGGTATCCGATGGTGAACTCGATGTCCTCGGATGTAAACGGCATCCCATCGTGCCACTTGACTCCGTCTTGGAGGTGAAGGGCGACGACTGTCGCTGTGGCGCCGGGCTGTGGTTCCCATGTTCCCACTTCCCATTCTTTCGCCAGCCATGGCACGTCTTCGAGGGTTTGGGGGTGGACTTCGATTAACTTGTCCGCGATCCACCTGAGGGGTTCCTTATCGTAAACGGTGAAGGCGATGCATGGGTTTAGCGTTTTGGGGTCACTAGGAAGCAGCCAGCGCACAGTGCTTGCGTTGCTCTCAAGGCGCCTGATATTGAGCTGTGTCCATTTATTGTCGTATCCGGCGGCGCCGTATCCCGGCATCGACACGTAGCCTGTGACTCTGTCTTTGCGGAACGCGTCATATTGGGCTGACCAGCCCAGCGTGACCATACACTGCTCGTTGGCAAGGGCAGCCTGAGCTTTCATGGCGGCCCGGCGGGCGGAGGCGAGATCGGGGGCGTGCCGGAGTTCATCCATGACGCTACTCACCTCGGGCGCATCGGGAGTAAAGAGGAATGTTGCCAAGGAGACCGGGTTTCTGCCTAATTCACAACCTGTAATTATGTGCATGTCGAAATCGCGAGCGTTCAGCCTGTCGAAGAAGACAGTAAGGTCCACGGACTCGCATTTAACTGGCAAACCGATTTTTCTAGCATCATCAGCGATGATCTTGGCCATTTGGGCCCACCATGGGGCTTCTGCCGGCAGGCAAGTAAGGATGCTCATCTCCCTCATTGTCTTGCCGGTTCTGGGATCGATTCGTAGCTTC
>CAYYHF010000383.1:0-2313 GCA_964471415.1 uncultured Clostridia bacterium
GTTTGGAATCAAGTCGTAACGCCTTCAAAGAGATGGCTTACATGGATCACTTGACTGGAGCCTACTCTCGCCAGTTCTTAGATGTATGGAACAGATCTCTGCGCTCACATCAAAGCAGTTACGCCATAGTTGTGATCGATGTGGATGATTTCAAAGAGATAAACGACATCTACGGACATGCAACCGGCGACAAGGTGCTCCAACAGATTGCATCAACGGTTTCTGCTTCGATCAGGCAAGGCGACTTGCTAGCCAGGTACGGCGGAGATGAGTTTGTTCTGGTTCTCGCCGATATCGGCGCCGAAAATGCGCAGAGTTTGCTCGCAAGAGTTGGGGATCAACTGATACTGCCATTGGCCGGGCAAGACCCCATTCACATCGGGATCTCCTATGGAATGAGCTTGTTGGCCGGCAATGACGATCTTGGGGATAAGCTGAAGCAGGCAGATGGTGAAATGTATGAAGCAAAAAGAGCAAAGAAAAGCAAGTAGCTCAGAATCCCTTGCAGACCGGCCGCATGTCACTGACGGCAAGCGCAAGAACGATTACTCATCAGCCTGGGCATGGGGCACCCGATAGCGGCCTTGACGTCCTGATCAATGTAGAGAAGATGACCGAGTGGGCGACTTGAACGCAGCCGCGTTATACTTGGTTGACATCGCTAATAAGGAGCTGTCAGAATGGATAAAGAGTCAGCTCATCTTCATCAGCACAGACAGCTGGATCTCTAGGCGGTCAAGTCAATACTCTGACGGGTTACTGGCAACACCCACACCGAGCATGGCCGCGCCGCAAATGGGAGGCTAGCATGAGGCTTTTCGGTCGTGCCCATCAGGATTGGACCCATGAACTCATACTTCTGGATGCAGACGGCACTCTCTTCGACTACGACAGGGCTGAGAAGTGCGCCATTGAGACCACGTTCCATGACTTCGGCCTAGACTTCTCTGATCAGACTCTCGCGAGATATCGATCAGTGAATGATGCGCTCTGGAAAGAGCTTGAGAGGGGAAATATCACCTCTGCGGACCTACGCGTTGAGCGTTTTCGCCGTCTGCTTGCCGAGATTCCCGGGGCGGAGCGCGAGGGCAGTTCCTCTTTTGATGTTGAGGCTCTGAGCCGGTGTTACCTGCGTCACCTGGCTGGAGGTTCCTATCTGATAGAGGGGGCCGAGGACATCTGCAGGTACATGGCCGAAAGGTGCGACCTCGCCATCTTGACCAATGGAATTGCTGAGGTTCAGCGCTCGCGGCCCAGCAAGTCCGTGCTGCGTGACATAATACCGCACATCATCATTTCCGAAGAGGTTGGACTCAGCAAACCCGATCCGAGGATCTTTGAATACGCCATGGATATGTTGGGGCGCCCCAGACGCGATGCCGTCCTGATGGTGGGCGACTCTTTGAGTTCAGATATCCGCGGCGGCGTCGACGCCGGAATCCACACCTGCTGGTACAATCCTCATGGTGCGACTTGTGGCCAGGATCTTGCTCCAACGTATGAGATCCGAGCGCTTGAGGAGCTTCGCCTGCTTCTCTAGAACTCGGCTATGCGATGTGGTCATCCCGGGCCCCGTGTTTCGCATGCGAACCGTCGTTGGAACAAACAGCATCGCCACTTCCGCTATGCTGAAGGCTGGCGCCGATAATGCCGCAACGGGCGAAAACGCTGATTCCATCATCGGCCCTAGCGGACATGGCCAGCCTGCTCACCATGCGATGGTTCATGCCGCTTGCCGCGGACCCTGCCGAACTGCGCAAGCTTGCAGAGGAAGTACGCCCGCCGCGACTGCTCGACGAAGTCCTCGATCAATCAGGGCTGCGCAGCTGCTACTCAGGAGCGCCTCGGAGGACGGCGAACCTCTGCGGACCGCCGGTGATCGCTTGCCTGCTATACCGACCCGTACCATGTCATTGTCGGCGGCGAGGCGACTCCGGTTACCCACGACATAGCGCGCATCTCACATGCTATTGCGTTCGCGGCCTACGACTACTCCACGTGGTCGTTGGTTGGCAGAAATGCGACCATCAGTGGTTCCGAAGCATTCTCTTCGTGCACGCAGACGATGTATTTCGGCGGAGAATGGGCTTCTGCGCCGGTGATGTACCGTATGTGCCGTGTTGGATCCATGTGGTACATCCACGAGGAATCGACGGTAGATCTTGCGCATGGTCTGGGCGAAGCAAGGCAACTAGGGTATGGTGAGACTGAAATCGTGAGACTGAACCTGTCGCGGATATGGGTGATAAGGCGAATCCTGAAGTCGATGAGGGAGGATGTTGCGGCTGTATGCCCAATACTAGCTTCAGACTG
>CAYYHF010000384.1:0-2308 GCA_964471415.1 uncultured Clostridia bacterium
GTATATGATCCTCGACATCTGCCCGAGATCTTGGGCGGCGGGCGCATAGTAGAAGGCGGCGATGATGACGATTGTCATCCATGCGCCCAAAAGCCATTTGAGCCCTGAAAGAACTGGTTCGCGCCGTGTGGACATCCGTCAACCTAACCTCCTAATCGTTCCAGACGAAGTCGAAAAGCAATAGCGATGCAGCTATCATCAGTATACTATAGGCAGCCAGGATTCGCAGATCACCAGCAGCGCCCGCGAATGCTCCGGCGACCGCGTGCGTTGTTCCCGCCCCGCCGGCTGTCCCGCGGAGGGCCGATGTAGTGGCGCGAATCGCGGATGAAAGGCCCGGGAGTGTTACCGGGAAGGCCAGCACCGCAAAGAGCGCGCTCTTTGCATTGGCCCGCGATACGATCGCCGCGATTATCGTAGACGATGAGGCCAGCGCGAGGGTTCCTAGGGCTGTTGCCCATACCAGAAGGCCCGGATGGGCGGGGGCGATGTCCATCAGGACTAGGAAGAGAGGCACCACCAGGGCCGCCACAGCGCCCTGCAGTACGATGTTAAAGAGCAGCTTCCCCAGATACACGGCTTCGGGCGCGGCCGCTAGCCGCAGAGCCATTGCCGTTCGCGCTTCTTCCTCGCGCACAAAAGACCTGGATAGGCCGGACATGGCTGAGAAGAACAGGACTATCCAGAGAAAGGCGGACTGCGCATCGGCCTCCAGCGAGTATGGACTGACGGAGAAGCTCACTACTGCCAGCGTTGTGACGGCAAACAGCAGGACCGCCGACAAAGCGTACCTGGTGCGGTATTCTGACCTGAGATCCTTGGACAGCACAGCGAGGGCTTCATGCGCCCAATTGTACGAGGATGTCACCTAGGCGCACCTCCTCCGGCTCGTTGGTAGCTATGACAACGCACTTGGACACTCTGGCCTGAGCTATGATGTCATGGACCAGGGCTATTCCTCTGTCGTCCAGGTTCGCAGTGGGTTCGTCCAAGAGCAGCAGAGGTGGGTCGTGCATCAGGGCGAATGCATACTTGAGCCGCTGCTTCATCCCTGATGAGTAAGCTCCCACCGGATCATCGCCTCTTCCAGCCAACTGGAACCGGTCGAGAAGAGATTGCGCGAATTCACGAGAGCCCGTGCGTGTGGCCGCGCGCGCGGCCGCCTTCATGGCCGTGCCAATGACTGGGCCTTCGGCCGCGGCGCCTGTGACCGCACCGGCGCCCCCCGTGGCGCCGATCCCGCGCACTCTGGCGAAGAAGAGCAGGTTCTCGATAGCCGACAGCTCGTCATAGAAACTGAGATCAGGCGAGACCAGGCCGACCACGCGCCTTGCATCGGCGGCTGACAACTCCCGTCCGTCTAGCTTCCACAATACTCTGCCATCAGTGGGACGGATGATATGAGCGGCCACTTTGACCAGTGTCGACTTGCCCGAGCCGTTGGGACCGGCTATCGCCATGACCTGCCCTGCTTGGGCCCGCGCATCCACAGAGCGCAGCACGCGCCGGGTTCCGAATGACTTCGATACCGAGTCGATAACGAGTTCGAACGTGCCTTGCTGCCCGGTCAAGCTCAAACCTCCGTGTCGCGGCATTCTAGTCAGTGCCAACGAGCCTATTATATCGATAGGCTGGCTGAGTGTAAACCTGACCCCCCGCCGCCCGCGCCCCGCGCCTGCGCCCGCTCGCGCCTGCGCCCGCTCGCGCCTGCGCCGCTGCTGATGTCGGCGAGGAAGCCTTCACCCTTCCTGACTCCCCCCCGCCCGCGCCCGCGCTGCAGGATTGCGTCAAGGTCCCTTCCCCCGATCCCGCGATCCCGCGATGCCCTGATGCCCCGAGAGCCGGCAACGCAAGAGCAACTATCTGTCGGACTTCACACCGGGTTTTGGCCTATCTGTCGGGTTTCCCGACAATGGTTGCTGCATAACCGAGTGTATAGACCCACCGGGCGAGCGGGATGGAGCCAACGTGGTGGTACTTCCCATTTGAACTAACGCAATCAGACATAACGTGGCACGTATCCCCATTGTGCCGACCTCAGAATCCCATCGATTGCCACCGCAGGCCCCGGATTGGCCGGCCGTCCGGGCTTATGCGACTATACGCCCGATCATGCATCAACCATTGCCGCGATTGGCGACACATAGAGAAAAAAGCACCGCGAAAAGCGACGAATTCTAAAGGCCAGCTAAACCCGCTTGTCGCAGCAAATCGCCAGCTTACAGCCGTATACATCCGTAGCGGGCGGGCGGGGACGGAGCAAATGCAGACGAGGTGACGAGTCGTGGCATTCTGCCCATATCTCTTT
>CAYYHF010000385.1:0-2305 GCA_964471415.1 uncultured Clostridia bacterium
GTCTGTGATTTCAGATGTCGCCTTAACCAGTCCGACAAACGGAGCGAACCACGCCTTGTCCTCGGTATGCTCGGTTCCATCGTCGCTGGCGCGGGCGCAGTACCAAGCGTTGTATGTGTCCGCTTCCACAGTAATGGATTCCTGTTTTTCCACATTGAGTTCCATGAATGTATCGCCCCTACGGAGTGGAGCTGCGAGCGCCAGATGCTCCTCATCCTCCTCGGCCTCAGGACTGGCGAGCGTGTAGTAATTATCGCCCTTCCGGCTCATGATTTGGTCGTATTCCGACTCAGCTATGGTCGCCGCGAACGACTTGAGGTCGATGCTTCTGGGCAATATCGGTTCGTCCTCCTCGGAAAGGATGTAGAAGAGGGTTCGAGCGGCTTGATCTTCCACATTGACTACCGATTGCCTTACCTGTACCTGCTGGCTAGCGGAGGTGTCTGGTAAGCCAGTATACTCGAACGAGAGTGTGTATTCCCATACGACTCCTTCAGCTAGGCCCATGTAATCGAGGAACCTCGTCCCCTCGAAATCGACATTGGAGGCCGCGCCCGTAACTTTCTTCGAGGCGGGCGAGAAATTCCAGCCCTCTTTGGCTATGGAGATCGTGACCTCTCCCTTGAGATTGCCCTTAGTCCAGTTTCCATCTGCGTCTGTCATCGCCGTCCCGAATTTGCCCAGCGACAGCTGCGCCCCCGCAACGCCCACGGTCGGATGGTCCTTGTCGGTCACTCGGCCCGACACATTGTATGCTTTCGCGAAGAGCCCTCCAAGGCATCCTGCCGTGGAGAGTGTGAGGAACGCGATTCCCGCGATGCAGAGAATGAGGAAGAGAACGCGGTGCCGATGTCTCATGGGATGTCCCCCTTTCAAGTGACTGCACATATTGGCAGTTAGGGAAGGCATACCGTGTAGGTTCGACATCCCAATTCCAATTCCTCCTGATGAGAGAGTGCATTCGTCTACGCGCGGCTCATCCCCCTACCCGCCTTGAACACCTCGAACCACAGCACGCTCAGAACTCCCGCGACCAGGCAGATGGCGATATCGACCGGGTGCAGCACGGTCAGATGGAACAGGCCGCGCAGCGCCTTGATGCTGAGCACTGCTGCCAGGAAGGCGAGCGAGCCGCCTACCACCCACCTCACGGCCGGGTTGGGCGTGCGGAGCTGGGAAAGTAGGCTGCCGCTCCACGACCGGTTAGCCATGATTAGCCCCAGGTTGGCCAGAACCAGTGTCGTGAATGTGAGGCTGCGCGCTTCAAGTTCTCCGCGGTCTAGGACCAGCAATGAGATGACGTACACGGCCATGACGAACGCCAGCACAGAGAGGCCCTGAACGATCCCCGCCCGCATGAGCCTGCTGCCGAAGAGCGGGCTCGATGGGTTGCGAGGGGGCCTGCTCATCACGTCCTGTTCTTCGGGTTCCATCTCGAACACGACTGAACACGCGGGGTCGATTATCAGCTCCAGGAAGGCGATGTGCACCGGCAGCAGCGCCAGCGGCCACTCAAGCAGCACTGGCAGCAGCGACAGCCCGGCAATGGGAACGTGGATGCCGAAAATGTACGCCATCGCTTTACGCAGGTTGTCGTATATCCTCCGCCCTTGGCGCACTGCCTCCACGATTGAGGAGAAATCGTCATCTAGGAGAACCAGCGATGCCGCTTCACGCGCGACATCGGTGCCGCGCCCGCCCATGGCTATGCCGATGTGGGCGGACTTCAGGGCCGGCGCATCGTTCACGCCATCGCCGGTCATTGCAACGATCTCGCCGTTGGCCTTCAGCGCTTCTACCAGACGCAGCTTCTGCTCGGGTACCATGCGCGCGAAGATGCAGCAGGTCTTGACCCTTTCCCCAAGATCTTCGTCTGACATCGTGGAAAGCTCGGGGCCTGTGATGACTTGGTCAGCCGGCGACAGGCCGATCTGGCGCGCGATGTTCTGGGCGGTTCCAGGGTAGTCGCCTGTGATCATTGCCACCCTGATTCCGGCCTGGTAGCATTGCTCGATAGCCCCCCGAACCGCGGGCCGCACAGGGTCGGCCAGCCCTATTAGCCCCACAAGCTCGAACGGGAAGCCGTGCTGCTCGTCTGGAAGCTCAGCTGCCTTGAATTCCGCCTTGGCCACGCCCAGCACCCGGAGGCCATCGGCGGCCATCTGGCTCACACGGGCCAGAAGCGCCTTGGCGGCTTCTGGGTTCAGATGGCACAGGTCGGCAATGGACTCGGGCGCGCCCTTGGCGGCCACAACATAGCGACCGCCGTTGCCGTTTGGCATTATCCACACATGCGACAGCGCCA
>CAYYHF010000386.1:0-2296 GCA_964471415.1 uncultured Clostridia bacterium
AGTAGAATAGAAAGTCAAGCCATACGTAAGCAGGAACGACTGTGATCGGTTGTGTCTGCGACCGGGAGGGTGAGATGTGGGAGGGGAGATTGTTAAACGCAAATCGCACCAGGGGGTTTTTGGGCATATTTATCGTGGCAATCGCGTCGATGCTCATTGCTTCGTCTGCTGCGCTGGCTGCGCCGGCAAGTTCGGTTGGCAGAGTCACAGCGATAGAGGTACAGGGCAACAGCAGGATAGATGCGGATGCCATAATCAACGCGATGACTATCAGGATAGGTGATCAACTGACTGAAGAGGCCGTCAGGGAGAGTTTTGCTGCCATAGATGCTTTGGGCTGGTTTGCTGACCTGGGAGCGAACACGGTTCCATACCTCGGCGGCGTGAAGCTGATAATCCTGGTCAGCGAGTTCCCAGTCATAAGCGGCGTCAGAATGAACGGCAACACGCTCGTACCCACCGACGAACTGCTCGGGCTGATGGCGCTCAAGTCCAATTCCCAGCTGAATTCGAACCAGCTCCGCTCCGATCTTGAAGTCATTGGGCAGCATTACCACGAAAAAGGCTACTGGGCAAGCATCGAGCCTTCTCTGTCTGATAGCGGAGAGCTCGCCCTGCACTTGGTGGAATGGACAGTGGCCGATGTGAAGATATCCGGAAACGAAAAGACGAAAGCCCAGGTAATCACCAGGGCGATTCAGACCAAGCCTGGTGACTACATTAACGTAAACAAGATCAACGAAGACCGCCGCAAGATATACTTGCTCGGGGCGTTCGAGAATGTTGAGGTCGTTGTTGAGCCTGTTCCGGGCAAGTACGAGTACGTAATCGAGTATGTTCTGACCGAGAGAAAGACCGGCGTAGCCAATCTGAGCTTGGCCTACAGCTCGTCCGAGGGCCTAATGGGCTTTATCGAGCTTGGCGATCAGAACTTCCTCGGCAATGCGCAGACGGTCAACATAAAGGCCGAGTTCGGCAAGAGCAAGAGCAACTACGAGCTTGGTTTCTACGAGCCGTGGATAGGCAAGTCGGGCAAGACCTCCTTGGGGTTCAATGTTTTCAGCAAGTCGTCTGAGAAGAAATACACCCCTCCGGCCCCGGAAGGCGAGGGCAATGGCGATGACGGATCGCAGCCCGATCCTGTGAAATACACTGAGCGCCGTACCGGCGGCGATGTAACACTGGGCCGTACGCTTTCGTTGAACACCAAAGCCTTTCTCAAGTTCAAGATGGACAATGCGGTCACTCGAGCGGTGGACCCCACCCAGGAGGGCGCCGGTGACATTCCCAAGGGCGGCGTGACCCGATCACTCACTGCATCGGCAGTGAACGATTCCAGGGATGACCTTTGGGACCCCTCATCAGGGCACAGGATAACCGGATCGGTGGAGTACGCGGGGGGAATCCTTGGCGGCGACAACAGCTTCAGCAAGGTTGAGGGAGAAGGGTCTGCCTACTACCAGGTTCGTGATGGGCATGTGTTGGCCGGGCGCATCGGCGCAGGATTCGGCCTCAGCTCGCTGCCCGAGCAGGAACGGTTCAGGCTGGGCGGGGCCGAGACCGTACGCGGCTACAAATATGGCGACCTTGAGGGAGATCGCATGGCCCTTGCGAACGTCGAATACCGGTTCAGGATAGTAAAGGGACTGCAGGGCGTGGTCTTTTGCGATGCCGGTCAGGCGTGGGGCGTGCAGGACTCGTTTACGTTCGAGCATACCAAGGTCGGATATGGAGTAGGCGTGCGAGTCTCCGTGCCGGTGCTGGGCATGATCCGCATCGACTACGGGATCGCTGGAGGCCGAGGTCAGGCCTACTTCAGCTTTGGACATACTTTCTAGGAGACCGGTCCCGAACCCCCGGACGCCCGAATGACAGCTTGAGCTGGCTGCTGTATAATGGGCTGGGCGCCGCCTGGTCGGCGCTCTCTCTATGGCCGCGTTGTCGCTGACGCGCGAGTGGAGCTACACCAACAAAAGAGAGGATGACCAGCATGTTCAAGAACTTTCCCAAGGGACTCATTGCCTTGTTTATCTGCACTTTCCTGGTCGGCCTGGGGCTTGGCGTAACTAGTATGTCTGTTTCCCGGGCGGCGGGCGAGGCTGCTGTTATAGGTAAGCTTGACGGTGCGAGAGTGGGGCAGGAGTTCCCTGCCAGGAAGACTGCTTGGGAGAATATTTCCAAACAGAAAGCCGCTTTGGAGAAGGAACTCAACAAGAAAGCCGAAGGCCAGGACGAGGAGAGCCAGAAAGCGTTGCTTGATCAGTACAACAAGAAGCATAACGACTACGCCCGGGAT
>CAYYHF010000387.1:0-2269 GCA_964471415.1 uncultured Clostridia bacterium
GCCATCAACCGATGGGTAGAGGACAAGACCGAGGGCAAGATCGTTGACCTGATAGGACCGGGTGTGCTCGATCCACTGACCCGTTTGGTGTTGACCAACGCAATATACTTCAAGGGCCAGTGGGAGCAGCCGTTCAGGCCGGAACAGACCGAGGAGGCGCCGTTCTACCTATCCAGTGGAAAGCAGGCGATCGTTCCGTTCATGCATCAGATCAGAACATTCAGATACGCCGAAACGAGCGACGCCCAGGTACTAGAGCTGCCATACAGTGGCAACGAACTTGCCATGACCGTCTTGCTGCCGAAACCCGATTCCAGCCTGGCGGAGCTTGAGGCGGCCATTCGAACCGATGGGATCCAGGCTATTCTGGCGACGCTTTCTCCTACCAAAGTCGATGTGAGCATCCCACGGTTCAAGTTCGAAGCAGAGCTGTCGCTCAGCGGATATCTTCAGCAGCTGGGCATGACAGACGCGTTTGACGACAACATCGCCGATTTTTCAGGAATATCCGATACGTTCCTGTACATCACGCACGTTCTGCACAAGGCCTTCATAGAAGTCAACGAGGAAGGCACAGAGGCTGCTGCGGCTACGGCGGTTGTTATGGGTACCAAGTCGATTCGGTTGGACTTGCCGGAGATCCTTGTGGCTGATCGACCGTTCATCTTTCTAATCCGTCATCTGCGAACCGGGAGCATTCTCTTCTTGGGCAGAATGGCCGATCCGCTATCGAAGTAGGAGTAGGGGGTAGGGCGAGGGGCGGGGACCTGTTAAGCGAGGCAAATCAGTGGGAGGGGACGGTGATTCGGGCAATGACGCAGAGAGAGATCACCCAGAAGGCCGATTTGCTGGACCTCGGCGGCAGGCTGGCGAGTCCTGGGTGGGCTAGGGATCTGGTGCTGCGCTACGATCGGCGCGCGATTCGGGCCTCGCCACTTAGGATCAAGGAGTGGGACTACTACTGCATACTCACTGACGAATTCGGCGCGGCTTTCACCATTGCCGACAACAGCTATATGGGCATGGTCTCAGCCAGCATACTGGATTTCACACAACCGTGGGAGATCACCACATCAGTGATCACCCCATTTCCTATGGGCAAGTTCAACATGCCGCCCTCATCCGCAGAGGGCGATGTCCACATCCGGAACAAGCGAGTAAATATGGCTTTCACGTTGAACAACCGCCGGCGGCACATCAGTGTGGATTTCGCCAACTTCAGCGGCGGCAAGAGCCTCTCGGGCGAGATAAGCATGGTGATGCCCGACCCTCTGGATACTATGGTGATAGTCACGCCGTTCGCCGAGGACCCGCTGGCCTTCTACTACAACCAGAAGATCAACTGCATGCCTGCCGGCGGCCGGCTCCGCCTCGGGCAGGACGAATTCGTGTTTGAAGAGGGCAAGGCTTGGGCCGTGCTGGACTGGGGGCGTGGCGTGTGGACCAGGACTAACACGTGGTACTGGGGTTCGGCTTCAGGCGCTGTGGACGGTGTGCCGTTTGGCTTCAACATCGGGTACGGTTTCGGCGATACATCTGCCGCAAGCGAGAACATGGCCTTTTACGCCAATAAGTGCCACAAGCTAGACCAGGTAGTGTTCAACATTCCCGCCGATAGCTTCACGAAGCCCTGGACGTTCGGCAGCAACGACGGCAGGTTCGAGATGGACTTCGTGCCCGTCATTGACAGGTACGCCAAGATGAATGCTGTTGTGATAAGCTCAGTGCAGCATCAGGTGTTTGGTAGGTTCACAGGTCGTGTAGTTCTGGATGACGGAAGCGTGCTGGAGATACGCGATCTCATGGGGTTTGCCGAGAAGGTCAGCAACACCTGGTGAACCAGACTGCAGCTCTGGCTCTGAGGGCAATAGCCGCAGTTCTACTCAGGAGGCTCGATGCCCGGGTCAGAAGAGCGCAGAATTCGCCATTCGGCCTATGAGTCCATCACGGGAATAGCGCGAAGGCGCCTCCGGCGCAAGGGAGACGCCTCCGCAACTTGTGTACAGGCACGATCCTGGTCGGTTTTGGTTGAGGCTAGTAGTTGAAGCTTGGAACCATATCCCGGTTCCGGGAGTCGCCCGCGCCGTACAGCATGCCTGTGGCGGGATTCACCAGAATCGCATTCACATCGCCCATCTGAGCCCTCACGACCACATTGTGCCCCATCGCCGCAAGCTTGCGTTCTACGTCCTTGCTCAACCCATACTTCTCGATGCGGATTTCGTTGGGCACCCATTGCATATGAACCCTGGGGGCGTCTACCGCCTCG
>CAYYHF010000388.1:0-2268 GCA_964471415.1 uncultured Clostridia bacterium
AAGGCGGCGCCTTCCGAGGCGCTTGAGATAGCCACTCCAGCCGGGGCTTGCGATTGTATAGCCGGATGGCTGCGGGATTTGTTCGTGATGAGCCTTACCGGAGAAGATGAACTCGTCATCAATCGTGATTACATGGAGGCACTGGAGGAGGATGCGTCCCGAGGTTCGCCCGAGCTGTTTGCCAGGTGGACTGTTCGCGTGATGCAGACCGCTCGCGCTCTCCAGGCCAACGCCAATGCCAGGCTGGCCATGGACGATTTCATGCTTGGCCTGGCCCTAACGCGATGAAAAGGTGGCCGGATTATGGTCTGTGTTGTTGGTGTCAGGTTTAAGAAAGCAGGGAAAATCTACTACTTTGACCCTGATGAATGCAAGGTTGCGCCGGGAACCGGCGTAATAGTCGAAACTGCTCGGGGCACAGAGTACGGCGAGGTCGTGGTGGGGCCCAAACATGTCGCGGAAGTTGACATAGTACAGCCGCTAAAGAAGGTGCTGAGGGTCGCCTCGCCCGATGACAGGATTCGCGTGGAGGAGAACGAAAAGAAAGCCAAGCGGGCCTTCGACATCGGCCTTATGAAGATCGCCGCCCACAAGTTGCCCATGAAGCTGGTGGATGTGGAGTACACCTTCGACAACAGCAAGGTGATCTTCTACTTCACCGCTGAAGGAAGGGTGGATTTCAGGGAACTCGTCCGCGATCTGGCTTCGGTCTTTCGAACCCGTATTGAGCTGAGGCAGATCGGCGTGAGGGATGAGGCGAAGATGCTGGGAGGAATGGGTCCGTGCGGACGCGCGCTGTGTTGCGCTTCCTTCCTCGGCGATTTCGAGCCGGTGTCAATACGCATGGCCAAAGAGCAGAATCTGTCTCTCAATCCCACCAAGATCTCCGGGATATGCGGCAGACTCATGTGTTGCCTCAAGTACGAATCGGCTCCTCGGCGCACGTTCCGAGAAGACCTGCCTTCACCGGGGGCAAGGGTGGTTACTTCCGCAGGCGATGGCAAAGTGTTGTCCATCGATCCCGAGACGCGGAGTGTAACCGTGAGTCTTGACAATGGGCAACGCGTATCCCTGTCGGCGGCCGATGTTGAACTGGAGGAAGAGGTGGAGGGGTAGAGTCCCATGAGAGACGAGGCTGGGCGGAATGTGATTGTGCACGATTATGAGCGTGTGGACGATTTGCAGCGGTCCGGCCTGATCATCATCCAGAACCCGGCCAGACCGCGTTTTTCCATGGACGCGGTCCTGCTCTCGGAGTTCGCCGGCGTAAAATCGGGGGACCACTGCATCGACCTGGGCACGGGAACAGGCGTGATCCCCTTGCTGGTGTGGGCGCGGAGGGCGCCTGCCAGAATGGTAGGTGTAGAACTCCAGGCGGACATGGCTGACATGGCCCGCCGAAGCGTAGAGCTGAATGGCCTGTCCGACAAGATCGAGATAGTCCATGCCGATCTAAAGAACGCCCCGGAGCTGTTCGGCCTCGGGCGGTTCGATGTGGTGCTGTCGAACCCGCCGTATCAGAGGTTGGACCGGGGCGTCCCGAGCGCCGAGAATGACCTGGCTCTGGCAAGGCACGAGGTGGCGTGTACTCTGGCGGATGTAGCTGTCGTTGCCGGGAAACTTCTCAAAAGCCACGGCAGGCTGGCGATGGTGCATCGCCCAGCCAGGCTGGCCGACCTGCTTGCTCAGATGCGGGCGGCACGTCTCGAACCCGTGCGTCTGCGATTTGTTCAGGCCAGACGCGATTCGCCTCCGATGATGGTGCTGGCCGAGGCGGTTAAGGATTCCAAGGCCGCTCTCAAGATGATGCCCACCCTCCTTCTTTACGGCGAGGATGGTCGACACAGCGACGAGATCAACCAAATCTATTTCGGGTGAGCTTTGTGCCGAAGGAGCGCGTAGAAGCGTATGAAGCGTATAGAGAAACAGAAGGCGCTTGAGGCGCCTTCTGTTTCCTGAGACACTCGCGAAGATCATGGATTGACCGACTGGCGGCTAACCCACGCTCTTCATCAGATCGAAGCACTCCTTGCATATGTTCTTGTCCTTAAAGATCCGGATTCCGTCCGCATTGCCGCAGAAGATGCAGGCGGGCTCGTATTTCTTGAGGACGATCTTCTCACCGTCGACGTAGATCTCCAAGGAATCCTTTTCCGCGATCTGCAATGTTCTGCGAAGCTCAATGGGTATGACAACGCGACCCAGTTCGTCCACCTTACGGACAATGCCTGTAGACTTCATTTCTGCAGCCCCCCTTCAATATGGTTC
>CAYYHF010000389.1:0-2265 GCA_964471415.1 uncultured Clostridia bacterium
AAGGATCGGCCCTGACGCGGTCGATGCCAAACGCTTGGCGAACGTGCGGGAAGCTCACGTGATCGTTTGGGAGTGTGCTTGTACGGGTGGAACGGATCTCAGCGCGACCGTGATCCCTCTCCCGCACGATGAGCGAAGGGGGAAAATCGCCGTTGTCGAGGGCCGCAATATCATCGACCAAGGTTGGCTGGTTCCATTCGACGGTGAACAGGTAGTCAGCCTCTTTCACTTCCGCCAGGTAACGGGCATGCTCGGTTTGAGCGTGCATCGCGTGTGCGGTGACCGCGGATCCTTTTGGGTCCAGAGGGTCAGGCAAGGGCCTGAAGGCGGCGATTTCGAGCGTTGGCCTCGGAGGACTGGAGCGTTCGGCAAATCGAGGGCTCGTTCGGGGCGATGTGCTCCATGGACTCGCCAACGAGCCGCTCAAATCCGAGGTAGTGATGAGTTCGCATGAGTTCGTCCCACCTGGGCTCCTCGTCGCGACAAATCGGGCGGACGAATAGGGAATCCCGCTCCGAACTGCTCATGCATCCATAGTACACGAAGGTATGGAAACAAGTCGGAGCCAGATCTCATGCGCAGGCAGGCAGGAGCGTCAGTACGACTTTGACGTGACCCCGCGCCCCGCCCTACCCCACCGCGCTTGCGGCACCGATGTCGCGCCGCCCGCCTGGGTCTCAAAACCCAGGGTTGGCGCAAAGGCTGGGTCGTAGAGTACAGGTCCCGGACCTCCATCGCCGCCCCCGATCCGCAGCAAGTTCCTCCCATACTTGCGCCCCAGCTACAAGACGCGGGCCGCGGCGGTCCGTTCTACGCCGGCGGCCCGCGCGCCCGTTGCATGCGATTTTGGGCCCGAAGTTGGATCCGGGCCGGAGTCCGAAGCTAAAGTGGGTGAGGCTTTGACGGGACCCGTTCCGACCGGTCTCCCAAATCGCGCTGAAGGCACTCACAGAAGGCCAGCCGCAAAGACCGACCGCGAAAGGCCTTAAGGGTAAGCGCTTCACAGGTGTGCCACTATGGCCTCGGCAAACTCAGAGGCGCGCACTTGCTTGGCGCCCTCCATCTGTCGCGCTAGATCATATGTCACTGTCTTTTCAGCGATTGTGGCCTCCAGGGCCTGCGTAACGGCCTTTGCAGCTTCGCTCCAGCCGATGTAGTCCAGCATCATCGCAGCCGACAGTATAAGGGAACTGGGATTGGTCTTGTCGAGACCCGCGTATTTGGGCGCCGTGCCATGGGTGGCCTCGAAGACCGCCAGGTAGTTTCCCACATTTGCCCCCGGAGCCATGCCCAGCCCGCCGACTTGAGCCGCCACGGCGTCTGAAAGGTAATCTCCGTTCAAGTTGGGGGTCACGATCACATCGTATTCTCGGCCTCTCAGGAGCATCTGCTGGAACATGCTGTCCGTTATGCGGTCGTTGACAAGGATTTTGCCTTCGGGTGTGCTGCCGCCTGTTGAGGCCATCTGATCTTCCACGACCACCACATCGCCGAACTCCCGCCTGGCAAGATCGTAGCACCACGTCCTGAACGCGCCCTCTGTGTACTTCATGATGTTTCCTTTATGGACTATGGTCACAGAGCAACGCCCATTGTCAACCGCGTAGCGCAGGGCCTTGCGCATTAGGCGCTCGGTAGCCGCCCGAGTCATCGGCTTAACGCCGATGCCGGCCGATTCGGCCACCCGGCAGCCCATCTCGTGGTTGAGGAATCGGATGACCTTCGCGGCGTCCTCGCTTTCCGCCTCCCATTCGATTCCAGCGTAGATGTCCTCGGTATTCTCTCTGAATATGACCACATCGATCCATTCTGGATGAACAACCGGACTGGGAGAGCCCCGAATCCATTTCACAGGTCGTACGCACGCGTAAAGATCTAGCTCCTTGCGGATCGCAACGTTCAAGCTACGGATTCCGCCGCCCACCGGGGTAGTGAGCGGCCCCTTGAGCGCCACTACATGCCGCGCGATGGTTTCCAGCGTCTCGCGGGGCAACCACTCTCCCGTCAGCCTGTAAGCCTTCTCTCCAGCCAGCGCTTCCTTCCATTCTATATGCCTGCGCCCCATGTAGGCCGCTGCAACGGCGGCATCCACCACAGTCCTCGTTGCCCTCCATATGTCGGGCCCTGTGCCGTCTCCCTCTATGTAAGGTATTACGGGACACTGCGGCACCTGGAGTCTGCCATCGACTACTTCAATCAGCTCTGACACTGCTTGCCCTGACACTGCTCGCTCTGACACTGTGATTCACCCCTCAATGACTGACT
>CAYYHF010000390.1:0-2262 GCA_964471415.1 uncultured Clostridia bacterium
CCATTGTCGGGAAACCCGGCAGATAGGCGAAAATCCATCGTGAAATCCGACAGATAACAGCTCTCGCATCGCTTGCTATCGGGGCCGCCTCCGATCGGGGGAAGGACTCTGACGGATTCCTGCCTACTCCGTTTGGCCTGCGTGCGGCTATGGGGCGCCATTGTCGTGCCGGATTTTGGCGGTCGGCATGTGTCTGCGCCCATTTGGGTCGGAGCTGCAGGCCCCCATCCAGAAGAAATGGCGAAACTCGTCTGTGGCAGTAGGATACTTCTGTGTCAATGCAGAATCTACATATGGGCAGGAAGGCCCAGCAGAGGACCTTCGGGCCGCTTTTTCGTCAATCTTTCCCAGTTGCGCTTGTTCGACACATGAATACCTTCCTGAAGGAATGGTGGTTCCGATGGCAATCAGCCAGATTGGACTGAGCCAAGTGGTGATCGACATCAACAGCGATGTCGGCGAGTCCTTCGGCGCGTGGCGGATGGGCTTTGACGAACGCACTCTAGCCTCGATCACCAGCGCCAACATCGCGTGCGGTTTCCATGCAGGTGACCCCTCCACCATGCGATGCACGTTGCGCACAGCCGCTCGGCTGAACGTAGCTTGCGGCGCACACCCCGGCTACCCCGACCTGGTCGGATTCGGTCGGCGCGAAATAGAAGTGTCGCCCGACGATGCCGCAACCGACCTGATTTACCAGGTTGGAGCGTTATGGGTCCTAGCACATGCCGAAGGCGTTCAGCTCAGGCACGTCAAACCCCACGGCGCCCTCTACAACCGCGCAGCTCGCGACTATGCATTAGCCTTCGCGCTGGCAAAGGCCGTCCGCTGCCTCGACCTCGGACTCGTGCTAGTGGGCCTCGCAGGTTCGGTAATGGAGCAAGCCGCCGCCGAGGCAGGCATTGCCTTCGCAGCGGAGGCTTTTGCCGACAGAGCTTACAACTCCGATGGAACCCTGGTCAGCCGCTCGAAGCCTGGGGCAATGATCGAAGACCCTGCCCAAGTCGCCCAGCGCGCCATCTCCATCGCGCGCGACAGAGCGATAATCGCCTACAACGGCGAGCGGATCAGCCTGACGGCCCACACCGTATGCGTGCATGGCGATTCCGAGCAGGCCGCCGAGAATGCCCGTGCAGTCCGAGAGGGGCTTGCGGCGGCAGGCGTTCAGATTGAGCCGTTGTGGAAGGTAGTACAGATCCGGTAGCGGCGTGCGAAAACACGATCCAATTCGCGCCAACCTCTGCCATACACGGCCCGCAGCAGGGCAGAAGGAGCGGGTCTCGTTTGACTGCAGTAGACGACTGGGCCGATGCAAGCCCCGATCAGTTTCGTTCGATAGTCAGAGCCGGCGAATGGACTGCCCCCACAGCCGGCGTATGCATGGGATACGCCCAAGCCAATCTGGTGGTGCTCCCCGCGCAGTTGGCCTTGGACTTCCTGATGTTCGCCGCCAGGAACCCCAAGCCGTGCCCGATCATAGACGTGCTGGAAGCTGGACATGCCGCCCCTCCCTACAGCGCGCCTGGCGCGGACATACGCACCGATCTCCCCAGGTATCGGGTGTACCGCCGCGGACGGCTTGAGGAGGAACGATCCGACATCATCGATCTGTGGCAAGACGACTTCGTCTCATTCCTTATAGGCTGCAGTTTCTCTTTCGAGAAATCCTTGCTTGATGCAGGAATCCCAGTCCGGCACATCGAGCTCGGCCGCAACGTGCCCATGTACATAACCAACATCCAGTGCAGACCGGCAGGGGTCTTCCACGGGCCTATGGTGGTCAGCATGCGTCCGATACCCGGTCGCGCCGTTGCCCGGGCCGTCGAAGCGACCGCAGCTATGCACGCCGTGCACGGCGCGCCGGTCCACATTGGATCGCCCGAGGCGATAGGCATCGCCGATATCGACCGCCCCCAGTTCGGAGATCCAGTACCCGTCAATGAAGGCGAGGTTCCGGTGTTCTGGGCATGCGGCGTCACCCCTCAGGCAGCAGCTCTGACCGCCCAACCCGAGATCATGATAGCGCATTCGCCCGGGCACATGTTCATCACCGACATCCGAGATCGCGACTTGCTCGACTTCATGTCCGGCATAGGAGGCGCCGCGAAATGAGCATCCATGCAGACACGCCCCACCCTCCGCCCCAACCCATACCGCGGTTCCTGTGGGCCGGCGATAGCGCGCTGGTAATCGAGTTCGGTAACGAGATATCCCCGACCCTGGCTGCGCGCGCTCACGGCACTGCCAACGCACTGGAAAGCG
>CAYYHF010000391.1:0-2260 GCA_964471415.1 uncultured Clostridia bacterium
CTGGCCGACTTCGTCGACGATGAAGATGATGTTCTGCTTGCCGCTCTTCTCACGGACTATGTCGATCATCTCCTGCACGCGCTGGTCTTCGAACTGGAAGAAGCCCTCGGTGCTGGAAGAGAAGGACTTCGCCTCGGGAAAGAGTGCCGGGTACATCTCGTGGGCGATCTTGGGGATCAGCCCGTCGATGGCCAGCGGGTTGTTCTGTACTCGTGCCCAGGTCGCACCCGGCAGCGCCTGCGCGATGCGATCGTGCAGCTCGGGCGTGCGACCATCCTTCTCAACCATACGCTCGAAGGCCGCGACCTTGAGGTTGCGCGAGTAGCCGGCCCACTGCAGCACCTTAAAGTAGAGAACAGTGGAGACGTCTTCCATGGTGGCGCCGGCGAGCATTTCACTGGCTAGGTCCAGCATGACCACTGCAGCCGGGAAGCGCTTAGCTACAGTGCTGAGAAGCGCCTTGGTTTGAGGCTTATGAAAACGGTCCTGCAGGTAGTTGATAAATGGCGTGCCATCGATGGCGCACTGATCGTCAAACGCCAGGCCGAGATACTTGGTGAACGAGCTTTTACCAGAACCATAGAAGCCCGAAACCCAGACACCCACCTCATTTTCGCCGCCGGACTCCATCGCCAGTTGCATGCGGTCAAGGAGCTTGCGGAACTGCTCCTCAATGCTTTCGGTGACCACGTACTCGGAGATCTCAGCCTTTAGGCGACTTTCTTGCGACGCGCCATAGGTGATGACCTTCTCGATGGTCCGGTAGATGTCTTTGCTTGGGTCGAAGAGTGAGCGAATGGTCATAGGTTTATCCCAGGGTTCTTTTGTCTGTTCAACCGCCGACGTGGACGGAGCGGTAATTGCCGTCTTCCGGGTAGAAGCCGAGAAACTTCAGGCGCGTCTTGCCGGTTCGCACGCCGGGGTACAGAAAAATCGTCGGCACATGAAACTTGCCCTGGAGCTGGCTCTCGATGGCGCCGATGCGCATAAACGGATGCAGTGCCTCAAGGTCCGTTACCAAGAGCAGCGCGTTCTGCTGGCCTTCGAGCGGCTGCAGGGCATCCTCAAGTCGTTTCAGCAGGCCGTTATCCGCCGTCAGAATGTCCGCCAGCGCCTTGTTGGTACGCGGCCAATCCAGCGGAGCGGATTTGTCCTCCATCACGCACAGCGACCAAAACGGGTCGTCTTTGAGCAGGGCCCAGATCTGTTCAGCGATGGAGAACGTGTGCACGTCCCAGCCTTCCTGATGCAGCTTGGCCACCCAAGCGGGCGTTTGCCGCTTCACCTCGAGGATCTGCTCTGGTGGGAAGACGAGGTAGTAAATCGGCTCGAAGCTCGCATGACCGAGCTCACGCCCGTGGCGGATGCGCTCGCGCAATTCGTCGAAATCAGCTTTGAGTGAGGACATCGCAGAGCGCCTCCATGTCTTGTTGTTTCCAGCTGATGCGGATCACATCGCCAGCAGCCTGGACGATGAGCAACCCCTTCAGCGAAAGTCGCTTGAGCTCTTCCAGCACGTCTTCGCGTGCCAGTCCAAACAACTGCCAGTCTTCGTGGGTCAGCAGAGCGTTGTCACCTACGCCAGAAAAGTGCAGCTCATAGGCTAAGTAAGCAGCTGCAGACGGCGAGATGCGGAACGGCAGGATGCGGCGGCTCGAACGCAACCCGCGCTCAAGCATTCCATAGTCGGCAAGGCATCCTGTCAGGTAGGCAGAGACGCGCCGCACGGTGGTTTCCGACCAGCGCTTGATGGTTTTGCCATCATCGATGCCTCGCTCGACAAAGGCGCGAGCGTCTTCATTGGTGATCTGTGTATATCCGCCCGCATACCGAGCCCAGTAAACGTGGCGCACGAAGTCACCAAGAATGGGATTGGCGCGGCTCGTGAAAACCAGCATGAGCTGCGTCAGGTCTGCCGTGGATAGCGTTGCAGACAACTGCTTGAGATGGGCCGCCGGTGCGCCATCTGCTACGAGGTAGCGTGGAGCGAAGCATTCAACGACGATGTTGCGAAGACGGCGCGCCGTGACCGTCGGGAATCGGCCCGATTCCAGCGCGACCTGATGCAATCTGTTCGCCGACATGCCAGGCGACCACAGATCAAGCAGCGTCTTGGTCTCGTTGACGAGCCCAAGGCCTGCTTGCAACTGAGTCGTGTAGGGCTTTCTGTCGGCCACGGTCACCCCACCAAATACGGATAGGTTTTGGCGTTTTGATTGAACGCCGACAGATAGGCCGTAGCGATGGCTTTCAGGGTGTC
>CAYYHF010000392.1:0-2259 GCA_964471415.1 uncultured Clostridia bacterium
GCCGGCGCCGCGCAAGACGCCGTAAGGGCGTAGAGAAACGCAGCAACGATTGCCACGGCGGCGATTGCCGAGATCGAACTCATGATTCTTCGCCTCATGATTCTGCACTCCCCCATATGTAGAACATGCAGTGCCAGCTAAATGATAGCACTCAACTGAGCTGCGCGGGAACAGGAAATCGTGGATCCGACTCGCCGGGCCAGATGTTGCGCCCCAGCATTGATGCGCAGGAAGGACATGGCCCTTCCTTGCGCGAATGAGAGGACTGTTCGCGTGCGCTGAATGCATGCTAGCACGGATTGACGGATGGGAGGCTGGGTCGCCATGAGACTGAAGATGACTGCCAGAGCGATTGCCATTCTGTGTGCCATATGCTGTCTTCTCGTAGCCTGTACGCAGGCAAGCGCCGCGCAAGACGCCGGGCAAGGATCGTCGGTAGAGAACTTCACTGCATTGGCTGAGAGAATCCTAGGCGAGTACTATGGCAGGCTCGACCCGGGCGAGAGCGGCTACGTCGATGATCAGATCTCAAGGCTCAATATGGACAGACCCGGCTCGCTGAGTACCGCGAGGGAAACCTCGTCGGCGGCAGTGATCATCTCGGCCACAGCTTCATCCCAGCACATACCCATAGTCCTCGCCGCTGCGGCAGCTCAGGCTGCGCCTAACGATCCCCTGATAGTCAACAACTTCGCAACCGCACTGCGATCCATTGGGCGGATCGATGAATCGATTGAAGCCTTGCTGCATGCCGATGACCTTGCGCCCTACTCCCCAGTGATCCTAACCAATCTGGGCAACTCGTACCTCGACAAGGGCATGCTCACGGAAGCAGAGTTCGCCTACCGCAGAGCCATCGCCTATGATGGCGACTTCGATGCTGCTCACTACGGAATGAGCATCATCTGGGTCAAGCGGGGCAACGGCGACCTGGCCATGGCTGAGCTGGCCAAAGCCGTCCGCGGTGGTTTTGTCCCGTCGATGCGCCAGGTGTATCTGGGAGCGAAAGGATGCGGCGGTTCAGTTGGCCAGCCTTTCTGGGACGTCATCTTGGACGAGGGCATGACTGATCCGCAAAGCGACGATGGTTCTCAAGGCCAGAGCGGGGATGACTCTATCCCCCAGCGCGATAGGCTCATACTCCCAACCCTCCCCGAGTGGGAGAGTCGCATGGCATTCCTCTCCACAGCGCCCAGTCTCCAGCCCCTGTCCCAGCAGATCATCGACAAGGGGCTCTTCGGCGCGCTCGAATTTGCAGCCGTGTATCACCCGGAGGAGCTGGCCGAGGGTATGGGCGACTCGTTCGGCGATATGTTCGGCGATTCATCCTCCGAAGGCGACGATTGGGCTGACGATGAGTGGGAGGATGGCCGATGGGAGGACGATGGCGAACCATCGGGTGAAGATGACTGGGGCGACGAAGGCGAGTGGGATCAAGATCTGCCCAGCAGCCTTCCTCAGGGCATACAGCTGACGCCTCAATACGGGCAGAAGCTCTTCATGCTGGAGCTGGTAAACGACTACTATGCGGACATGATCGCACGGGAACTGACCGGCAGCGCTGCACTCCGCAAACAGATAGATGACCGGTACGAACGTGAGATGACCGAGCTCAAAGAAGGCGGGCAGTACAAACAGCTGGAGCAGAGGATCATGGCTAACCAAATATACGAGGCTAAGGTGCTGGCTCAGACCATCAACAAGCTGGGAAGCCAGATCGCCGATTCCCACTTCTACGCGTGGAGAAACCTTACGCTTGACTCCTACGGCCGTCTGAAGTCGCTGCTCCGCGAATACTGGAAGATGTCTGACCAGGTGACCGCCGGCATATACGACCAAGACGTAATTGACTACGTCAACAAGGTCCGAGAGCTGACCGTGTACTCATGCTTCCTGCCTCTTGCTTTGGACTTTTCTACACTCCCCCAGGCCTACGCGCTTGCCGACTACATTGCTCCGATAGCGGACAAGAACGAAGACCTGAGCCAGTTCCGGCCACAACCCATCGGCGAGCTGACCGTACCGAAGAAGGAAGCCAAGAAATGCGGGCTCAAGAACAAGATCACCTTCGGCATTGGACCCGCGTCGTTTGCCGTGGACTGCGATAGCTGGGAACTTGAGTTCCTGGCGGGAGTCGGCGGCTCGTACAAACAGAACTTCAAGACCGGCGAATCGGAAATCAGTGTGCTGGTGGGAGCCAAGGCAGGCGCCGGAATCGGCCCTGTCAAGGGAGAACTATCAGCCAAAGGCGGCGTGACG
>CAYYHF010000393.1:0-2253 GCA_964471415.1 uncultured Clostridia bacterium
GCGCCAGGGGCGCCGGCGAACACGATCATGCCTTCGGCCGGCAGTCTCGCTTCGCAATGGCCGGTTACCCACGAGAACTCAATGCACTTTCCGTTCTCGTATACCGCAAAAGAACCCTGCCTGGGCACGTTCACGATGATCGTTTTGTCGTCGCCGACACCGGTGATACGATGCCATATCCCGTAGCCATCTGGGCCTATTGTGTACGTGGCGCTCTGGCCTGTGGGGAGGACAGCCATACTCTTCTCACTTACGTAGACCATGTTAGTGGCCCTCATGTACTCCCTGCCATCCTGCACATAGAATGTGAGATCGACAAGGTCGCGCCCGCCCATTCCCGGGATCTGCATGGGTGACACCGCGTTGTTCTCGTCGATGATCTGCAGCGTTCCAACGTAGCCGGGCTGCTCCTTCGATAACGAGATTGTCATCGCGTTGCCTGGCTGCGCATAGTACTGCGAGCTAAACTTCTCGTTTACCGGATAGTAGCTCACTCCGTCCCTCTCACGCCAGGCCCTTCGTGTGCTCTCGTCGACCTCTGCGGGCGCGAGCTTCTGCATGGAGTATTCTGTTATCGCCGCAAGCCCCAGGCCGGGCACATCTTGGTGCGCCACCCGCCTTATGTAAGTATGGCCGTTCGATTCTGTTACAAAGCTCATCTGTTTGTTGCCCTCTGCGGAGGTGAATACGCCGCCGCCTACGTATACCAGTTTCTCGGCGGGCCGGGCATCGTCGCCGAGCACAGCGATGGATAGCGATCCGTCAGCGGCGAGATCTACTGAGCTGAGGAAGGATGCGTTCCCATACAGCCCTGAATATCCCAAAAAGGTGGGTGGCATAGGCGAGGCTGCGGGCGCGCCGCTTGGCATCTCGGGCCTAGCTGCGGTGAGGGCACCTCTTGATTCCAGCACATGCTGTAGCAGCTCGCCTGCAACGATGAGATTCATGGTGCTGGATCCGCCCGATGATACAAGCGCGGCCGCAAGATCGTAAGCGGGCAAGACGAGCAGGGTAGAATGGTATTGCTGGGTGTCGCCGCCTTTAGCGACGGCTGTGATACCGTAGGCGCTGAAGGGGTAGGTGTTCACAGAATCCCAGCCGAGACCGTAGTTGAATATGCTCGGACCCTGCTCGGGCCAGATCCCGTTCTCGTATTCAGCAGCGGCCATAGCGCTGCGAGATCGGGCCGAAAGCATGCCCCGGGCGAGTGCGTAACCAGGGTCATCCATGAAGATTCCGGCGAACTTGCATAGATCTTCGGCCGTAGAGTAGATTCCGCCCGTTCCTATCACGCCCAGTGATTCGACCACTTCGCGGTCGCCGGCCACATCGACATACGTCCTGGCCAGGCCGGAGCGATCGAAATCGCTTTGCGGCGTGGCCGTATGGCTCATCCCAAGCGGGGCAGTAATGTTAGCTTTGATGAAATCGGTGAAGCTTTCGCCGCTGACCCTCTCTACTATCAGCTCGGCCAGGGTGAAACCATCATTGCAGTACACTGAGAATTCACCGGGGTCTGCCTTGAGCCGCTGACCTGCAAGGGCAGCGATGAGCTGATCGTGTGCCATCTGATCGCCGTCATTGAACAGGAATGCATTGCGAAAAGTGGAGCCCATCAGGCCGGACGAGTGGTTAAGCAGCATATGGACGGTGATTTGGGTATAGCGCCGGTCAGCCATGATGAATTCCGGGATGTATGTAGTGATAGGAGCATCCAGATCTATCAGGCCCCGATCCACCAGGAGCATAACCGAGGCGGCGGTGAACATCTTGCTGGTGGATCCGATCCCATACATGGTATCGGCCGTGATGGGCTTATCCTCGGTGCGGCTATATACCCCGGCGCTGCCCGAGAGCATGGTCTCGCCTTGCGATATTACGGCGTATTGAACACTGGTGACTCCAAAGACATTCACGAGGGTATCGGCTTTCTGCTTCGCCAAAGCGGCGAGCCCAAGGTAGGCCTCGGGCGGGCCTGCGGCGCCGGAGGTGAATGTGAAAGGTACTAACAGCGCGATCATAGCCAGCAACAACACAAGCAGCAGGTGGAGCTTGTTCCGAGTACTCATTCTCACTTGGCGATCCTCCCAAACGGCGGACAGGCGCCTCCCTGTGCCTCTGTGGACGGTGTCGTCGCGCCGCCAATCGTGTCTTGATTATACCATTCCACCTGACAACTACAATCCGGGCGGCTGCGGAAACAAGACGCCCAGCTGTTCGCCAAGACCAATATGATCGGCTCGGCGTCTAGGG
>CAYYHF010000394.1:0-2252 GCA_964471415.1 uncultured Clostridia bacterium
AGATCACGCGGCGCTACACCCCGGAAGCCCTGGTGGGCAGGCAGGTGGCGGCAGTTGTGAATATGCCGCCGCGGCGCATTGCGGGATTCTCATCAGAAGTGTTAGTGCTTGGGGGAATGCCGGAGCTAGGAGACGTGGTGCTCCTGGCTCTCGATCAGCCTGTGCCCAATGGCGCGAAGGTTGGATAGTCGAGAGGCCCGAAGGATCGGGGCCGGTTCCATCGGCCTGATAGAATGCTGATTTATTGGGAGGTGACCTGTGTTTGGCCCACAAGTCGATGGTTTGTCGTAGCTCGACCGAAAAGACACAAAGAATTGCGCTCACGTGTGCAGTTCTGCTTGCCCTGGGCGCTTTCGTTACAGGCGGTGTTTCGCACGCTGTCGCAACGGAAGCAACACCTCAGGGCGAGGCGGCGCGCCTGGCCCGTGCTCTGAACGGGGCCACTACTGCGGAAGAGGCTGAGTCAGTGATCCGGGAGATCATGTCAACCCTTAGCGTACCCGTCCTTCGGCCTGATATGGGGCTTGACTGGAACAACGCAAAGATACCTGTGGCAGGTCTGTTCGAGGCGGAGATCGCCATTCTGGCGAGGGCTTTCGTAGCTGGAAAACACATGTCCCTCGAAGAACTAGTGCAATCATGGAAGGACAGCGGGATCGGATTTGCCGTGCTACCCGGCGAGGATTATACTTCGGCGAATGTCGAGTCAGTACTGAGGGACGTGCGCCGGCAGGCCGAGGCGCTTCCGGGTGACTGGAGCGGTCTCGTAATCAGACTCATCGATGCGCTGGGTGATCGCGATGAATACCCGTTCAGCCTGCTGGGACAGGTAGAACAGGACGAGGGCGCGCCTCGGGCGCTAGCAGGCAGTATACAGGAATTGGCCGTTACCGGCGCTCAGGAGGCTGCCCAGGCCATGACGAGCACCGCAGTAAGTGAAGCACAATCCGACCCGGGCTGGGATGCTGATGCTTTTGAGTCGACTATTTCGTCCAAAGAGTCCATGCAGCAGATGATGGAGGGCTTGATGGGCGGCAACATGTGGGACATCGTGGGTCCGATACTGCAGGCGTCTCAGGCGGCAGGAGAAGACATCCCTTCGGTTGACGAGATTCAGTCCATATTGGGCATGGTAGCCTCGATGACCCGCGCCGCGGGTCAACAGGCAGGAACCTCGCTTACGCCTGAGGCCGCGGCAGCTGTACAGGCTAGCCAGCATCGGTTCGAGGCCCTGCAGGCGGGGAAGATCTCCGCCGTAATGGAGACTGGTGAGGCAGAGACTAGAGCGAATCTCAGGCTGATGGCGAGCTTGGCATCGGATGGACTCGAGAATTCGCGGTCCGATTATGAGAACGACTCGGAAAGAGCCGTGGATGCTACGGCGGCGGTTGGAGCTGCAGGCAGGCTTGTAGCGGCGAATGTCGCTGTAGATGTGGCGCAGCGCAATCTCGAGTCGGGAGAGGGATTGATCGACGCCGCCGAGCGCCGGCGCCAGGCTGAAAAGGAAGGCGAGGCGCCGCCCACGGCAGCGCTTGCCATAAGCCTCGATGAGAAACCTATGAGCCGCCTTGTTCTCGACCCAGTACAGGTATGGCTGATCACCATGGATGTCGCGGGCGCTGTGCGTCCCGATCCATCGTTGCTTGGAGGTGGTCGCAGATGAGGCGCAGAGCTGGTGTTATCGTCATTGCCACGCTTACTCTGTGCGCCCTGTGCGCCGCCGGCGGGCCGCTGGTCGAAGCCGAACAGGGAGGCGCGCAAGGCGGCGGAGTGCCATCGCTAGGAGACACGTTGGCGCCTACCAGTATAAGTGTGGGGCTTACAGCGATTGACCAGGAGACTACCAGCCTCGTAGGACCGGCGGCGAAGGCGGCGGGAGCAGTCGATAATCTGCTGGACTCGATGCACACCTGCTTGTTGATGATGGGCGCCAGGCTGGATGCGGAAATCCAGTATGAACCGATGGACGCGCCTCAGGCGATCCATCTCAGGCAGTCGCCGCTCGAGCGCCGGGGCGACAAGCGAATCCGCATTGACGTCACCGTATCATACCAGGACGACCTGGAAGGCAAGATCCCCGCGCCCTTCGTGCGGAGGTGGCTGGGTATGGGCCTGCCCAAGAAGGGCGATCGACTCGCGGGCGTGGCTGTGAGGTTCCAGTTTCCGAAGTCGCTCGCGTGCTACCTGGAGGTCCCCCTGGAGCACTTCGATACTGCCATCCCTGCCTGGATCAAGAGGACCAATGAGAACGG
>CAYYHF010000395.1:0-2222 GCA_964471415.1 uncultured Clostridia bacterium
CCTTCACCTTGCCTTTGAAGCGTTTCACGGACTCCGGGGCCACTTTGAGCCGCGGTTTCTTGTCAAACGTCATCGAGTAGCCGAGGGACTTCCTTCGCCACGGGCGATCCACCGTGCTCTTCTCACGGTTGACCCTTAGCCTGAGCTTCCCCTCCAGAAACCGAGTGAGCGATTCCATCACTCGTTCACCAGCACGCTGTGATCGCGGTACGGTGAGTGGCCCCGGGGAATCACACCCCGAGGCCCTCGCAGAACCGGACTTGAACCTCTCAGCTCATCCGGCTCCCATTATCCAGCCTATGGCAGGATCCCCAATTGCCAATGCGCAAACAGTCCCTGCTCACGCCCAGCGACCTTCCTCAGCCAGTGCGTCGCCCGCCGCTGATTGGCAAGCTTCTTGTACTTTCGCTGGACCCACCGGACCAAAGCTCGGTTCATGTGCTTGAGTACGGAGTACAGTTCCGACTTATAGAAGCGCCCATAGTAGTTGATCCAACCCCTGATCATAGGACCGAACATCCTCGCCAGATCCTCAAGGGTCTTGTCCGGCTTCAGGTGCATGCGCCAGTCATGAATCGCCTGCCGCATCGCCTTCTTCGCCTTGTTGCTCACTGCCGGAGTGAAGTCGATGAAGAGCTTGCCATATCTGTTCTTGGATCTTCGCGGTCGAAACGTATACCCTAAGAAGTCGAATTTCGTTTCAGGGTAATCGCCGCGCCGGTCATCGTCTTTGCAGTAGACGATGCGCGTTTTCGCTGGATGCAGCTCTAGCCCGCACTCCGCTAACCGTCCCTCCAGGCTGTCCCGAAGTTCCAGCGCGCCCTCCAGGCTGCTGCAGTGAACCACAGCATCGTCGGCGTAGCGCTCAAACGGCTTGTCCGGGTGTTTCCTGTCCATCCACCTATCGAACGCGTAGTGCAGAAACAGATTGGCTAGTACCGGGCTTGTCACGCCGCCCTGCGGCGTTCCCTTCGTCCGCTCGACAACCGCCCCGCTAGGCATCTGAAACGGCGCCTTGAGCCACCATTCGATGTACAGGATAACCCATGGGTTGCCGGTATGCTTGCGGACGGCCTTCATCAACAGTTCGTGGTCGATGTTGTCGAACAGCCCCTTTATGTCGAACTCCAGAACCCAGTCGTACTTCCAGCACCGCCCTCGCGCAACTGCAAGCGCATCGTGGGCCGACTTCCCCGGCCGGTATCCATAGGAGTCCGAGTGGAAATACGGTTCCACCCTCGGCTCGAAGTAGATCTTCACGACCATTTGCGCCACTCGGTCCGCCACGGTCGGGACTCCGAGCACTCGCACCCCTCCGCTCTTCTTGGGTATCTCTACCGCCCTAACGGGGGGAGGAAAGTAGCTGCCAGACGACATCCTGTTCCAGAGCTTGTAGAGGTTGTTCTTCAAATTCGACTCGAACGACTCTAGGCTTTCGCCGTCTACTCCGGCCGCGCCGCCATTCGCTTTCACTCGTCGAAATGCCTCCAGCACTACATGCTTGGAGATCTGATAAGGCTTTGTCTTGTTCAATTGGCTCCTCCCTCGCGGTTGACCATTGTCCAAAACCGGATAACACAGCCCCTTCGCTCCGCTCCCATTACGGAGTCTCCTCGCTACTACGGGCCGTTCCGTCCCTGCGCTCCGCATCGGTACTCTCGCCCTTGCGGGTCCTCCGCTTGGACTTCTCCCTTGGCATCGGAGGGCAGGTTCCCACGTTCCTAACCGAAGCCTGCGCCGCGTTCACGCCGCCTGCATGCCGGCCACCACCTGGACAGTAAACAGGCGCCTTCCAGGCTCATCCCGAGCTAACGACTACCTCTCGGTTTTGATGGCGTCCCTACGCTTTCGACACTTTATCAGCGGTTCACTTGTGTTCGTCTCCATCGGCGCTTACCTGACGAAATCTCGTTTCGCCTTTTCCGCAACGCTCACCACCATGGCTTTTCGCCCACAGCAGCTTGCGGTGGTTTGGAGCCTCCACCTGTCTGGCGGCTCCGGAGGGCCCTCCCCCATCTTCGGCTAAGCATGGCCTCCGGGCTATCAGCCCGTTTGCCTTCGTGGCGCACGGTCATCCGCGTACCCACAGAACGCATGGCCTCGTTGTTCGAGTTCCTTGTCCAGGTCATCCAGAAGGATGTTGGAAAGCAGAGGCGAGAGTGGCCCTCCTTGCATCATACCTGCCTGCAAGTAGCTTCGTATCAGTTTGAGCACTCGCTTGT
>CAYYHF010000396.1:0-2201 GCA_964471415.1 uncultured Clostridia bacterium
GATCAAGAGCGGCCTCGGCTCTACGCGAGTCGAATCTCTCATACGCGCGGATAATCTTCTGTACCAGTTCGTGTCGGACTACGTCCTGGTCAGTAAAATACACAAACTCGATCCCATCGATGCCCACAAGCACAGTCCGTACTTCCTCCAGCCCCGAAAAACGCCTCCGCGGCAAGTCGATCTGGGTTATGTCCCCCGTGACCACAGCCTTGGATGAAAACCCGAGCCTAGTGAGGAACATCTTCATCTGCTCAGGGCTGGTGTTCTGCGCCTCGTCCAGGATTATGAAAGCATCGTCAAGAGTCCTGCCCCGCATGTAGGCAAGGGGCGCGATCTCGATGATCCCTCGCTCCCTGTAGCGCTCGTACACCTCCAGCCCGAGTATGTCAAAGAGCGCATCATACAAAGGCCTCAGATAAGGATCTACTTTCTCCTGCAGATCGCCTGGAAGAAAGCCCAGCTTCTCGCCAGCCTCCACGGCCGGTCGCGTCAGGATGATCCTGCTCGCCTGCTTGGACTTGAGCGCAGCGATCGCCATAGCCATAGCCAAATACGTCTTGCCGGTGCCTGCAGGACCTATTCCGAACACAATGTCGTTGTTTCGGATAGCGTCCACGTATTGCTTCTGCCCAACCGTGCGAGGCCGGATCTGCTTGCCCCTGGCCGTCACCTGTATCACATCGCTGAGCACAGAGGAGAGCGTTTCAGGCCGCCCGTCTTTCGCCAACATCACTGAATACCTCGTCTCCCTACCGGAAATACGATTGCCCGCGCGCACCGCCGACTGCAGGTCCGAAAGGACACGAAGCACCCTCTCCACTACATCCTCGGGCCCTATGACAGTCACCTCATTGGCGCGGGCTATGATCTTGCACCCAAGCATCGCCTCGACGAGTCGCAAGTTCTCATCGCGGGCGCCGAAAAGCGCGGCAGCCTCTGCATTGCCCCCAGTACAGAATCGCGCCTCCACAACCGGATTGGTCAAATGAGATTCTTCCCTCCCTACGGCCTCCCCCGCGGTCTGCCGATTTCTTCTAGAGTCTCTATCACAACTCGCACGTCCACCGCATCCGGCAGCAGCGATCGATCAGAGACTTCCTCGCTTATAGTGACAGTCCTGGCATCCGCAGGTATCTCGAACTCGGCGGCTGAAATCGCCGCATCGCGCGCCACAGCGTATGCTTGCTCCCAAGAAAGATGGACCAAGTCTATCTTTAGCTCATGCCGACTTATTCTGATAACTTCGACAAGACTGTCGCCGTCCCTGCCCAAAGCAAAGCCCTTCGAAGACTGCTCGGAATCATAGGCCGCGTAGCCGCCCGCCGGACCCAGGCTGAGCTCGCTCCCTGCAAGGCGCAAGACATAGTGGGTCACCGTTCGGCCGGTCCTGACCCGCTGCTCCACGACAAGCGGTATGCGCGCCTGCCCCACACGCCAGACGCGTCCTTGCACCAAAGCGCGGGCGTGGACGGGTCCGCTGCCTGCGCCATCGCCTGCAGCCGAGCCTGCACCCGCGCCGGGCCTGCCCCCCACGATGACCTGGCCTTGAAGAACAGTGTCGCCCTCGCGCACCGCCGCATCGCCTGCCAGGAGTATCAACCTGGTTATGACCGCGTCCGCCGAGGCCACTATGTCAATGGGGCCCTCCGGGATATCCGGGGCCACCTTTGGGGCCGCCCGCACCGTGAGAGTCGTGCCGCGAAGCTCCACACCTACCCAGGCCAAGTTGTGAACCAAACGGGTGATCTCGCGCCTGATCGCATCGCAGTCCACCCCCCGACGAAAAGCCCAGCGTTGCACGCCCATGGTCTGCAGTATCCGAAGGATCTGCTCATGCTCGGGCGGCTCAGCGCCGACTACGTCAATCGTCCACAAAACCGAAGACGCCCCATACAGCACAGCAAGGAAAAGAACGGCGCCGAGGACCAGGAACCTCCTGCGAAGGAGGCGCGCCGCGACAAATGGCGCCCCCACCCGCTCCTCAACCGCCGCCCGGCAGCCCGAAGCCCGCAAGACCGGACCCAAACGCCTATAATCGTCAATGCTCGTTCTGGCAAGCATCAGGCCTGGGCCCAGCATCGTCACGTCCGCCAGCTCAATGCGGTAGGCCGCCGCCATGTTGACGAACTTCTCCGGCGCCCGCCCTTCGATCCGAATTATAACATATCCGCGGAGCCAGTCCCACAATCCAGCCCCTGCCA
>CAYYHF010000397.1:0-2191 GCA_964471415.1 uncultured Clostridia bacterium
CCCTGGCTAAGGCCCGCTCAATCGCCCCCACTGTGCTCACCATGCGCGGATCGGCGAGGTCAAGCACTCCGTACGGCACCGCGGCCCAAAGCAGGCTTGCATCGACTGAGTCGCCGATTGATGGTCCCGCGTGAGTGCTCCTCTCGGGAGGCCACTGATCTCCACGGCGCTCGTGGCTGCAGAATTTCGCAAGGCGCCCGTCAAACACGCCATGACACAGGATGTAGTCATTGATTGCGGCGGCGAGTGAGAGCACCCGGTCATCACGTGAACGGCGACCGATTCTCTCGAGGCCGCCTGCCATACAGACCAGAGTAGATGTATGAACTCTGTCGGGGTATTCCTCCCAGCAATCGCTGCTAGGTGTCGACCATACCTGCGATATGCACTCCACCACGTGGCGAGCGGCCTCGTGAGATTCGTCCCACAAGCCAAGGTCGCCGGTGCGCTCAATATGCTCGTCAAGCCCCCATAGCCATGCCCCATACCCGTCCGGCTGGTAGTTAGGCCATTCGGAATCGTCGCGTCTGCCGTCCAAAGTCCATCGCGCCCTGAGCGACTGCCGCGCTTGCTCGACCGACTGTGCGGCTCGCCCCCGTCCTTCGGGCTCATCGTCTTCGACGGCATCCGAAGCGCGCTTAGTGTCGGCGCGGTTGCTGGAAATGGTCGCGTTGACCCAGTGAAAGAAGGCCTTCGCGCTCTCATGCTCGCCGTACAGGTCCATAGCGTGGGCGATGTAGGTTCCATCGCGGAGCCAGCAGTATGCGTAAGTCGGGAAGCTGGGCGAGGCTATGTACGCCCCGGAAGTGTGCTGGTTGTTCTTTATCAGCGAAATGCTTGCGTCCACTAGCGTGTCGTGCATCACAAGTCCCCCGTTCCGAAATTGTCATTGGAACATCCCCTGCCGTGCTCCGATCGCTGTTTCGCTCGCGAACTGGTGCGGTCCGACCTATGATCCTTGCATCAGGTGCGGAATCGACACTGCCGCCACCTGCTCATGCCGCTCATATATGGGCGCGCCGAAGCAGTCGTCTATGACCAGAGAGGCGGCGCCCACAATCCATATCCTGTCGCCTAGGCGGGATTCGACAACCTCTAGCCTCTGAGCGAGAACGCCCATGGAACGGCGGCGGATCGAATCACGTATCGGCTCAATGAGAAGACCGCCAAAGTCCATAGCGCCCTCACCTGCAATCACTATCATCTCGGGGTTGAGGATGTTCACCAATGCCGCCAGGCCAACTCCGATGTGTTCACCGGCCTGCCTCACAACTGACAAGGCCGCGTCATCGCCTTGCTTGGCAGCGCGGGCAATGATCGGCCTATCGATATCCCGATTCTCCTCCGCGGCAATCCGCGTGACGGCGCTACTACGGCCTGACTCCATCATTCGCTTCATCTCGCGCACAAGAGCAGCATCGGACGCAAACGCCTCTAGGCAACCACGATTTCCGCAGGTGCACTCAGGGCCGTCTTCCTGGATTGTGATGTGCCCTATCTCGCCTGCTCCAGCCACAGCGCCTCGGTACAGCTTGTTGTCGATGATGATGCCTGCGCCGATGCCGATGCCGATCGTCACGCACACGAAGTCCGACACCTGCCGACCGTGCCCCCTCAGTTTCTCTGCCAACGTCGCGGCGTTCGCATCGTTGTCAATGAACACGGGCACTCCGAACTCGTCCTCCAGCAGGTTCCGCAAAGGAAGGTTCTGCCAGAGAAAGAACTGGGGTGAAATTGACACGCCGGTACGCGAATCCACGATGCCCGGCACAGCCACACCTACTCCAATAACACGGTCCATACCGACTCGGCATTCGGAGACCACTGCGTATACAGCCTCGGATATCTGCTGCCTTACAGCCCCTTCGCTCAGTCTGGCGCTTATCGGCCTTTCCACAAGCCCAACCACGTTGGCGTCAAGGTCGGTCACAGCAGCTGTGATCGACGCAGGCGCGAGTTTCACTGCTACCACGAACCTGGAACGAGGGTTGAACTCTAGCATCACGGGAGGGCGACCTATCGCAGGTGAGGTGGAGTCGAGATGACCGCTGCCGGTCTCGCGCACAAACTCCTCCTTGAGCAACGTGCCTACGATTCCCGACACAGTTGACCTTCCCAGCCCGGTTGCACGCGCCACGTCCACACGGGATATCGGACCATGCTGCCTAATCGCGTTCACAACCAGCGACAT
>CAYYHF010000398.1:0-2185 GCA_964471415.1 uncultured Clostridia bacterium
CTTACTTCCCCGCCGCTGCACAATGTCGAAGCTGTTGAGAGCATCGTCCGCGCCATGGCGCATGCAGACGTGGGGTACGGCGGTATCAATTTCCCGATAGACGAATGCCTTTCGTGCGGCTACTCCGGGGTCATCGAATCAGTATGCCCGACCTGTCAGTCGAAATCGATCAGGCGAGTAAGGCGCATCACCGGATACCTATCCACTGTAGACAGGTTCAATGACGCCAAGCGTGCCGAACTCGCTGATAGGGTGACCCACGCACCGAGGGGGACCGAAGGACAATGACGGATGCCGTGCCCAGAACAGTAAGGCTGGCTGGTGTCGTGGACGAGAGCGTGGTAGATGGACCCGGTGTAAGGTTGGTGGTGTTTGCCCAGGGATGCCCGCATCGGTGCCAAGGGTGTCACAACCCCCATACATGGGACTTCAATGGAGGCGCGGACACCAGCATCGAACAGATCCTGCTTCGCGCAACAGCAAATCCGATCCTGAGCGGCATCACGCTGAGCGGCGGCGAGCCCTTCGCGCAGGCGCAGGGTTTCGCCTGTCTGGCCCGGGAAGCCAATCGCACTGGACTGTCAGTCGTGACGTACACCGGCTACACATGGGAGCAGCTCCTAAGGTCCTACGCCCCCGGCGTACGCGACCTGCTCCTCGCCACCGACATCCTCATCGACGGCCCGTTCGTGCGGGCGCTCGCCGACCCGTGCCTGGCCTACCGCGGTTCGCGTAACCAGAGGATGATTGACGTGCACGACCATGTCGGAACTATGGCTGCTTACTCTCTCTGAACCGAATCCTTGCGATATTCGCGAAGCTTGTTTCGCAGGCATCGTTCGCTTATTCCCAGGGCTTTGGCCGTAAGGTTCCTCCGCCCGCCTCTGCGACGGAGGGTCTCAAGTATCGCCCTTCTCTCCAGATCGGCCAGAGTCTCCCCTTCCCTAAGCAGCAGGCCTGCATCGCCAGTTGCGGAATCCATCGACCCTGCCCTCAGAACAGAATCAGGCAGGTCCGATACCTCGATCACTGATCCAGAGGCAACGTCTTTCAACGCTACTGCCGCTTCCACAACGTTCTCCAACTCCCGCACGTTCCCGCGGTAGTCCGCCGACTGGAGCGCCCACATCGCGTCTTGAGCCACTCCTTCCACCGGCTTGCCAAATCTCTTGGAGTACGCCTGTACGAAATGCTGTACAAGTAGGGGTATGTCCTGGCGTCTTTCGCGCAGCGGAGGCAGGGTGATGCTGATGACGCGCAAGCGATAGTAGAGATCCTCCCTGAACGACTCGCGAGCGACTGCTTCCTCCAAATCCTTGTTGCTGGCCGCGACTATGCGCACGTCCACCTTCTTTGCGGAGGTGCCGCCCAGCGGAGTTATGATCCGATCTTCGAGCGCTCTGAGTATCTTCGCCTGAACGGACATCTCCATGTCGCCTATCTCGTCGAGAAACAGCGTCCCGCCGTCCGCCATCTCGAACCGGCCTATCTTTCTGGTAGACGCGCCTGTGAACGCTCCGCGTTCATACCCAAAGAGCTCGCTTTCCAGCAATGAGCAGGGTATGGCAGAACAGTTGATGGCCTCGAACGGGCCGTGTTTTCGGGCCCCTGTGAAGTGGAGCGCCCTTGCGACCAGCTCCTTGCCCGTGCCGTTCTCACCCAGAATGAGCACGTTGGAGTCGACCCACTTCGCCCTGTCGATGAGGCTGAAAACTTGCTGCATGGCATGGCTTTGCCCTATCATTCCGCCCGGCCCGTATCTTGCGCCGAGCTCCTGATCGAGCCTTCGTACTGTGGACCGAAGGCTAGAGTTCTGTGCCGCCTGCTCAAGCACAACACGGACCTCGTCAATGTCAAGAGGTTTGGTAATGTAGTTGTGCGCGCCTCTCCTCATGCATTCTACCGCAGAACGAATAGTCCCGTAGGCCGTCATAATCACCAAGCTGGCGTCAGGGAGTACCTCCTTCAGCCTCTCCACCAGCTCCATGCCGTCTTCGCGCCCGAGCCTCAAGTCCACCAAGCATACATCGAAGGCATGCGCTTCCGCAGCCCGCAGAGCCTCAGCGGAATCGGCGGCCGTTACAATATCGAAATGGTCCTCCAAGGCAAACCGCAGCGAGGACAGTATTGCAGCTTCATCGTCAGTAACTAGTACTCGACTTCTCCGCGGCATCACACACCTACC
>CAYYHF010000399.1:0-2184 GCA_964471415.1 uncultured Clostridia bacterium
ACAGGCAATAACTCGCGAACCCAGTCGACTTTGGCAAGAGTACTTACAGTTTCGAGGTCGACAATCTGCTCGTCATCCAGGTGAACCTCGTTGCCGAGTTTGGGAATGCCGATACACACAAGGGCATCGCCGACAACAGCCCGCGCAATTCGCAATTGGGACCGCCGGCAGAGTCCTATTGCAGTAACGCCCAGACCAGTCTGAAGAGTAGGCATGTTTTTCTCAGTGCTTCCTGTTACGGCATTGTCGGGATCAAGCCCAGCCAAGACCGCCTCGTCGCGCACTCCCCTGAGGATCTCAGCCCCTGTAGGTTCTGGTTCAACACAGAGGGCGTTCACAACCAGAATAGGCTGGGCTCCACATGCGAGCAGCTCCATCAAAGCCACCCTGGCGGTAAACCTGCCCAGCACATAGCCTGACGCGCATATGGCATCCAGCTGCTTTGGCCCTACTGCGCCTGCGCTGTCGCATGCAACGACGAGAGTCATGCCATCGGCAAGATCATACAGCGTGAGATCTCTAACTACTTGCAGCAGGCCACGCACCCCCTCGAAGACTTCAGCAGTCGGCGTCATTTGATCCGCACAGGCACGCCGGCGATGCACATGTAGACATCATCGGCATGCGCCGCCATGATCTGGTTGGCCCAGCCCAGAACGTCTCTGAACAGCCGCCCCGATGGATGGGTCGGCACTACGCCCATGCCCACCTCGTTCGTTACCACATAAACGCGTGCACTCACGCCTGCCGCAGCCTGCGCAAGGCGCTCTACTTCGCGAAGCGCCGCGTTGGTCTTGCCGCTGTCATCTGCGTGCTCATCTTGAGCGAACAGATGATTCGTAACGAACAATCCCAGGCAGTCCACGATAATCGCATCATAGTGATCGCCCTCGGCCTGTATCACATCGGCAGCGTTCAGAGGAGCCTCCCTTGTCACCCACGTGTCCGGCCTTCGGCTGCGATGCATTCTGATGCGCTCCTGCATTTCGGCATCATCGTGCGGCGCCTGGCAGGTGGCCACGTACAGCACCCTGTCGCCTGCCTTCATGGCGGCCTGTTCGGCAAACGTGCTCTTGCCGCTTCTGACTCCGCCGGTCACCAGGGTTAGCCGCCCTTGGCTTTGCGTGCGACACGATCGAGGAGCTATAAGAGGAACGTCATGGACAGGGTGCTCATCGACTACAACGCGATTCCCGTAGATCCCGCTCACATTCCGCTGCGTAAGGACCTCTCTGGGAGTTCCGCACAGCTCGGCCCCGCCATCGGCCATCATCAAGATGCGATGGCAATACATCGATGCCAGGTTAAGATCATGGAACACACCTGCGACCGTGATACCTTCATCGGCGCACATGGTCGCCACAAGGTCCAGCATGTCTACTTGATAGCCTATGTCCAGATGCGATGTGGGCTCGTCCAACAGCAGCACTTTAGGTTCCTGGGCCAAAGCGCGGGCGATGGCTACGCGCTGCCTTTCGCCTCCGCTGAGCGAAGCTACGAGGCGCTCCGAGAAAGCGTCCACACGAGTTACGGCCATAGCCTTGCTTACCGCGTCACGATCGCTGCGGGGCGCGGACAGGCCGCGCCTCTGATGCGGAATCCTGCCCAGCATCACGAATTCCTCGCAGGTGAAGTCGAAACCTGCCTTGATGTCCTGTGGAACTACCGCCACAAGCCTGGCAACGGCCGACCTGCTCAGGGTGGACATGTCATGATCGCCCAGCTTTATATGGCCGCTAGAAGGGCGCAATAGCCCGGCGAGGCACTTCAACAGAGTTGTCTTGCCCGCTCCGTTTGGCCCTACCACTCCCATGAAGCTTCCTGGATCCACGCTAAGGCACACGTTCGAGAAGACAGCGCGGGCGCCGTAGTGAAACTCCAGACAGCTCGCATTAATGCCTATACCCAACTACCTCACTACCGTTCAACCAGTTGATAACAGCAGAAAGCCCGACCTCCGAGAAAGGAGATCGGGCAACATTCACCCGTACAACGGCGCACACACAGTACCCGCCTCTTCTCCGAAGGGTTCCGGTACATCCAGCAAGGCAGGTTTCCTGACTTCCGGATCAACGCATCCGCGCGGCGCAGCCTTCCCATCTCATTACGCGACAGTGACTGCGCACATGCTCCCCGGTTACAGTGGCGGGACCGTTCAGGACTTGCACCTGATTCCCTATTATC
>CAYYHF010000400.1:0-2164 GCA_964471415.1 uncultured Clostridia bacterium
TGCCACCTTCGTCCCAACGCACGGCGTCACCTGGACGGAGATGGAGAGAGCCAGGCGCCAGCGCCCACGCTTCTCATACAGCTCGGCTGCGCCTTGCTTGACGGTTGCGCCGAGCTTGGCGAGCAGCTGTGCTCGCCGGTCAGTCGCCTCGAGCGGCACGCGGACACGGCCGATGGGATCCTGCCGGGACGGCAATGCGCCGTCTATACTTCGGAATCCATACTGTGCGGCACAGAAGCAGATACCCGGAATGCCTACCGGACTTGATTTCCCTAATATCCTCATTATACCAAGTGCACCATCAGAAGGCAGCAGCCAACCCCCGGCCATACGTCAACCAATGTCGGGAAACCCGGCAGAGGTCACCTTACTCACCGCCGTTCGCTATGGTATAGTGTAACTACACATCCCGATCGCGGCGCAAGGCTACGCGCTCAAGCTGCGTGCGGGATGAGTCGAATCGAATAGGTGCCCCCTGCCAGGTGCCCTCGTGCGAGGGAGAATAGGGAAGAGGCGGCGGGCGAGCACGCACCGCGAGGTGTAGTTTCGCCTGCAAAGCCCGCGGTCCCGCCACTGTAGCCGGGAAGTCTGGGCGCACACCGAAAGTCACTCCTGCTCATGCAGGGGGAAGACGCGCTCATTCGATGATTCGGCAGCCAGGAGACCTGCCTGACAGGCATTGGAGCCACCTTCGTGGAAAAAGGGAGGCCCGACTATGGCTTCTGTACGCCGTAATTACCCCGCTGATCTATCTGATCCGGTCAACCTGACTCGTCCGGTTCACCCGGCGCGCTCAACTCACTCCACCTCCTCGGCGCATTCACACGCTGGCAGTTCATCTCCCCCGCCCACCCTCATGGACTCTATCAAGGAGATCCTCACGGAGACAAGCAGGGAAAATGCCAACATCGCCAACTCGCCGTCCGCCAAGATGCTTCAGATTGCATCGGCGGCCAGTAGAGAGTACTATCTCACGCGGGTGATCCCGCCCGACATCGCCCAAGCGCATCGCGATGGAGATATCCACATACACGACCTCGATTTCTACGGCAAGACCCTGACTTGCGTGCAGATACCCCTGGGCAGGCTGCTAGCGGAGGGGTTCAACACGGGGCACGGATACGTGCGTCCTCCGAAACGACCGGCGTCAGCCGCTGCCCTGGCCGCAATCATAATCCAAAGCTGTCAAAACGACATGCACGGAGGACAGTCGTTCGCCGCCTTCGACACCGACATGGCGCCGTACGTCGAAAACTACTGCGAAGACGAGGTCTTTCAGGCCATGGAGGCGCTGGTCTTCAACCTCAATTCCATGCACAGCCGGGCAGGCGCTCAAGTCCCGTTCTCCAGCATCAACCTGGGCTGCGACACCTCCGAGGGCGGCAGGCTTGTTTCCAAATGCCTGCTTGAGGCGTACGAAGCCGGGCTCGGCAGAGGCGAGACGCCCGTTTTCCCCAACGTCATCTTCAGAATCAAGGCCGGCGTCAACGCAAGCCCGGGCGATCCGAACTACGACCTTTTCCGCATCGCGTGCCGCGTTGCGGCCAGGCGCATGAACCCCACATTCAGCTTCATGGACTCCTCGTTCAACGCTCCCTACGGCTCGGAAGTCGCCTACATGGGGTGCAGAACTCGGGTAATCGCCGACAGGCACGGCGCCGCGGTGAGCGTAGGAAGGGGCAACCTCTCCTTCACCTCAGTGAACCTCCCGCGCCTTGCTCTGCGGGCGGACGGCAGCAGCGACCGGTTCTTCAGCTTGCTCGGTCACTGTATGGATCTAGCTGCACGACAATTGCTGCACAGGTACGATGTGCAGTCGCATCTTAGGGCGCGCGACATGCCTTTCCTCATGGGCCAACACATCTACATGGACTCGGAAAACCTATCGGCCGATGACGAGATCGCGCCCGCGATCAAGCACGGCACTCTATCCATAGGCTTCGTCGGCTTGTCTGAGGCCGTCACGGCCCTATGCGGACACTGCTGCGGCGGCGATGCGACCGCTCGGAGCACGATCGACGCAGCCGTTGCGACCGCTGCCGATGCCAGCGTCGATGCCGAAGCCGACACGCTGGGCTACGAAATCGTCAAGTTCATGCGCAAGCGCGTGGACGAATACGCGGACGCCTATGATCTCAACTTCACGCTGCTTGCAACGCCGGCT
>CAYYHF010000401.1:0-2142 GCA_964471415.1 uncultured Clostridia bacterium
ACTCGCGTGCCGCGTCCAGCAGGTCTGCCTCGCGCAGCTCACGCCGAGCACGCTTCACCTTCGAGAGGCTGACCCCCCACAGGTCCGCCATCTCCTCGTTGGTCAAGCTGTCGCTGGTCAGGGCGATCAGCATCGCCAGGACCTTCGCCTGATCGCTGATGATGCGGCTGTTGAGTATGCGGTTGGAGACGCGCACCGGCCCCGCGGCGTAGCTGGCAGCACTCCTCGCGATCCGTAAGACCTCCGCCTCCGCGAGAGGTGGACGGCAGCGATCGCGGTTCGCAGGGAGCAGTTCATCGCGGATCATGTCTGCCGATGCGCCCCGCCCACGCAGTCGGCTACCGTGCTTGAAGAGTGTGCAGTTGCGAGTGCCCTCGTGGATCGTCTCAGGTAGCCCGTCGGTGGCCACATCATTGCGTCCGAGGGCATCGCTGCAGCTCGCCTTCTCCGGCGGGGCCGTCAGCAGTTCCACAAGCCACTCCGGGGCCTCGGCCAGTTTGACCTCCCACGGAGCGCAGCCGGGGGACCACTCATACCGTCCCCCGGTGTCCGGATGCACAGAGGGCGGTAGGACTGCATACCCGCCGAATGCCTTCACGTCGACGCCAGGCAGAAGATCGTTGCGGCTTTTCACGCTGACATCTGGCGGCAGCCTTAGCCAATAGTGGTGGCCGACATCTTCCCGAGGTGTTGTAGCGGTGACGGTGTGCGGCAGATGCCGACCTGTGATCGAAGCCCTGCCCTGTGCCCCGTCAATGTCCAGGAGAAGGTATCCCTCAGGCACCGCGCCGCCGATGTTCACCTCCGCCTCCTGCTTCCACCAGCGGTCGATCTTCTTCGGGTCCGTGCTCGCATCGTGCACGCCCTTTGAGCCGGCCAGCGGCACCTTCGACCGAGGCGCCAAAGGGAAGACCGGCATGCGGTGGTGGGCGTACCATAGAGCACACGTCAGGAGATCGTCTTCGTCCGCCGGAGGCTGTGCGGTGGGCGCTTTCCGAACAATAAGTTTCGCTGTTGTTTCTGCACACACACTTGCTGTGCGCAAACGCGCCGGAGGTGAAGGCTCTGCGTCCGCGGTCGGAGGCCCCGCCGGAGACGTAGTCGTAGCTCTCCGAAGCGCAGTCGCACGAGGAGGTGAATTTGCCCCAGAAGGCCCCTCGGGGGCCTGTAGCAGCCCCGGTGGTGAAGCCCGAAGCATGCCTGTGATAGCTTCTGAGTGTGCGGATGACATCGGTCGGCTCCCCTTCCCGATGCCTCACGCCAGCGCAACTAAATGTGCGCCGAGACCCGCTCAATAACCGTCGTATCCGCTTGACAAGCGAAACACGGGGCGGCTATACTACGGGTACAACGTGAGGCGCACAGCAGGCTTCCTCCTGCTGGCTTTCTACGGATTTGAGCCGCCGCTTATCTCCCGCCAAAGAGACCGGCGGCTCTCGCATGTACGAGGTCTCTTCGACCTTAGGCAGTATCACTCATTTGCTCGTTTCTCTCCCTCGTGCCCAGCAATCAGTTCGATGCTGGTCCCATCAGTCAAAGCCCTTGCGGGCCGATGCTCTCTGTCTCTTCAGCCCCTGATGATCCTTCTCCACCACGGCCGCTGCCGCGCCTGCTCAAGTTCCTGCCGCAGCTTGTCGGCCTCTGCCTCAGCTGCCATCCGCTGCCGCTGTTCCTGCGCCACTTCGCGCCGCGTTTCGTCCATCTCCTGCCGAGCCGCCGGAAGCATCGGCATGAGCTCCTGCAGATGCGCCCAGACCCGATCTCGCTCCCCCTCGACGGCTTCCAGTCTGGCCTTCGTCGCCGTCAGCTCGGCCTCGGCTGCCGCAAGCCTCTGCAGCAGTTTGTCAGGGGTTGCCGATGCTGCTTCGGCTTCTGCCTCGCTTGCCCGCGGCGAGTCGCCGCTCTCTGTCAGCGCTTGCCGCAGGTCCTTCGGCACTTGCAGCGGTTGCCCCGCGTTGTCAGACCACCTTTGCAGCTCTGCGAACTGGACCATCCACACGTCTTGGGCACCCTGCCGACGCTTCTCGCCGCTCAGTTCGCCCGCGTCGATCCGGCGGCGAAGTGTGCGCTTGGACAGGCCAACACATCGCGCGGCGTCCGTCAGGGTCAGCCAAGTCGGCAGGTCCATCAGCGCGTGGGCCC
>CAYYHF010000402.1:0-2137 GCA_964471415.1 uncultured Clostridia bacterium
CGCCCGGGCACGTTGACTTCACCGTGGAGGTCGAAAGGGCTCTCAGGGTGCTCGATGGCGCAGTGGCCATTTTCGATGCAGTCGAGGGCGTACAGCCCCAATCGGAGACGGTATGGCGACAGGCGGACCGGTATGAAGTCCCCAGGATCGCTTTCATCAACAAGATGGACCGGGTCGGGGCTGACTTCAATAACGCTGTGGCGATGATGGAGAGCATGCTTGGCGCATCAGCTGCGCCCGTTCAGATGCCGATCGGCGCTGAAGATAAGTTCCGCGGCATGATCGATCTGATCGGTCGAAGGGCTATCATTTACCTTGACGATCTCGGGCTGAACAGGCAGGTCACCGAAATCCCCGAGGATCTGCGCGAGAAGGCCGAGAAGGCGCGCGAACGCATGGTAGAGCGAATTGCCGAGAACGACGATGAGGCCATGGAGCTATATGTGGCCGGCGAAACGATTTCCAACGAAGTGCTGGTGGCGGCTTTGCGCAGGGCCACGCTGAGCGCCAAGCTCACTCCTGTGCTGTGCGGCTCGTCTTTCAGGAATAAAGGAGTTCAGGCGCTGCTGGATGCGATCGTGGACTACCTGCCATCGCCTGTGGAAATGCCTCCGGTGGTGGGAGTTGACCTTGACGCAGAGAAAGAGCAGGTTATGAGGGAACCTTCCGACTCGGAGCCTTTCAGCGCGCTGGCGTTCAAGATTGCTACAGATCCGTACGTGGGCAAGCTGGCGTATTTCCGCGTCTATTCGGGAATGGCCAAGGCAGGAAGCGTGATCTACAATGCGTCCAAGGGCAAGCGCGAGAGGTTGGGCCGGATTCTCAGAATGCACGCCAATCACAGGGAGGAACTGGACGTCATCTCCACAGGGGATATCGCCGCAGCTGTGGGCCTTCGGGATACCACCACCGGGGATACCCTATGCGATGAGGTCAACCCTGTGCTGCTTGAGCGCATGGAGTTCCCTGAACCGGTCATAGACGTGGCTGTGGAGCCCAAGAGCAAGAATGATGAGGATCGCCTGACGGTGTCCCTGGCCAAACTGGCTGAGGAGGATCCCACGTTCCGCATACACACCGATCCGGAAACCGGCCAGACCATCATATCCGGCATGGGCGAACTGCACCTTGAGATCATCGTCGACAGGTTGCTTCGGGAGTTCGGCGTTCAGGCCAACGTGGGCAGGCCGCAGGTGGCCTACAGGGAGACCATCACCGACTCTGTCAGGGCCGAGGGCAGATTCGTAAGGCAGACGGGCGGGCGTGGTCAGTACGGTCACGTTGTGTTGGAAGTCGAGCCGGGGCCGCCGGGATCGGGCATTGTGTTCGCGAACAAGATTGTGGGCGGGGCTATCCCCAAGGATTTCGTCCCCGCTGTTGAGCACGGTATTCGTGAGGCATCCGGAACGGGAACGCTGGCCGGGTACCCCGTGGTGGATGTGACGGTAGCACTTGTGGATGGTTCATATCACGAGGTGGATTCCTCGGAGATCTCTTTCAAGGTTGCTGGCTCGCTCGGCTTCAAGCAAGCTGTGGAGGCGGCAAAGCCCGTGCTCCTCGAGCCTATCATGAAGGTTGAGATAGTCACGCCCGAGCAGTACGTGGGCGATCTCATCGCCGACATGGGAGCTCGGCGCGGGAAGGTGACTTCCCTGGAGAATGTGGGCGCGAACCAGATGATACGCGTACAGATCCCGCTTTCCGAGATGTTCGGATACGCCACTTCGCTGCGGTCGCTTTCGCAGGGAAGGGCTAACCACACAATGCATTTTCTCAGGTACGAGCAGGTTCCTCCGCACAAGTCGGAGGAGATCATGCGGCGGTACCGGGGAGTATTGTCCTGATAACACAAGGGAGGATTGAAAAAGAATGGCCAAGCAGAAGTTTGAGAGGACCAAGCCCCACCTCAACATCGGGACGATCGGGCACGTCGACCATGGAAAGACTACTCTGACGTCTGCCATGACCAACGTGCTGGCCAAGGCCGGGCTTGCCAACTTCATGGAGTTCGACAAGATCGACAAGGCGCCTGAGGAGAAGGCTCGTGGAATCACCATCTCCACATCGCACGTTGAGTACGAGAGCCCCAAGCGTCACTATGCTCACGTCGACTGCCCTGGCCACGCCGACTACATCA
>CAYYHF010000403.1:0-2132 GCA_964471415.1 uncultured Clostridia bacterium
GTAGGGGTAACAGCGACGGCGCTTGATAACGACGGGACCATCACCGTTGCCTCGAACATCGCCACGTTTTCCATAGCGTTCCCTGTGAATGTGGGCGTGGGCGATGTGGTGCAGTATGATGTCGATAATGATGGAGCCATAGAGGCCGGGGAGTGGGGAATCATCCGGGGGATCACCGAAGATCGGACCAAGGCGTATCTCCTCAAAACCAACGGCAGCAACGTAGCCGATACCGCGGCCGCAACCAGCACGTATGATATTTTCCGGGCCTATACCTCGTTGACAAACTGGGAGACGTCCACCGAGAACACAAACGTGGACGCGGACGTGCGCACACAATATGGCCTCACCGATCTCGATCTCACCGATGCAGACGACGAGTCAGGGCCTGAGTATGTAGCCATCTACGGCGGCGGCTCGGTGATTTCTTCGTATCTGACAATCAAAGGCAGGACGACGGACGACGCGCATTATATACACATCTTTGCCCCTCATGCATCGAGCATGGTCGGAGCATCCCAGCGACACGCCGGGGTGTACGACGACAGCAAAGCGCTGATCCTGAACAATGCTGATTTTGGGGCGGCTATGGTTGTGACAGATCTGCACATACGTTTCACCGGACTTCAGATAGTTGGAGTAGGCGGTTCCGGAGGTGTTGACCTGACTCCGGCGTCCAGCGGAGCCTATTACGAGTTCGATGCCTGTATTCTGCGCTGCGCGGACGGCAACGGGTACGACTATGGTATCAACGCGAACGGCAACTCGGCAAGGAAGCTCGATCTCGTCGTAAAGAACTCGATCCTTGAAGGGTGGAGCGATGGCGGTAACAACAGCATGGCCGTGAGGCTCAGGCCATCCACGCCTGACAGCGTGGTGAACATCTACAACAGCACGATCTGTGACAACTACCGCGGCATAAGCTGTGACAATAGCGAGTCCAGTCCGGCGGTCACGGTGACCAACTGCGCGATATTCAACAATGTGGACGATCTGTTCGGCGCTATCACCGCATCATACTGCGCTATCGACGACGGGGATGCAGGCACGGGCATGGTCAATATCTCGCCTGGCGGGGATGAGGCAGCGGATTGGGCCAATGCGGTTGCCGATTATGCCAACGGCGACTTCTCCCTCAAGTCCGGCTCCCCACTCATCGATGCAGGCACCGACCTCTCGGCATACATGGACGCCGTGGACATCATCGGTACGGAACGGCCACAAGGATCCGCCTGGGACATCGGCGCGTGGGAGCTTATCCCGTGAGGCAGCTGATATTTTTACTCGCTGCCCTGGCAATCGGAACTCCTGCTTATGCGGAGGTGAATGTAGGGACATTGTGGGGCTTCTGGGGCGATAGTCAGACAGGAGGAAGAGCACCGGCCGAATCCTCCTGCACATCATCGCCGGAAGCCATCCGGAACACGAACCCGGTCATTACTCCATCGGTTATCACAAGCGGGGTAGGCGGGTGCAGTTTGGCCGAGTCCAACGGCAGGTATGATGTGCACGCGAACAAGGCAAATCGAACGTGGGTTCATTTCCAGGAATCGGGGAACCAAGATATGGACGGGCAACGCACAGCTGCCGAGTTTGCCGCGACCTTTGAATCAGTCATGATCAATATTCATACCGATTCCCCCAACGCGGTGATCTCCTACGAGACCGCCTTCTCATTTGGCCGTGAAGCTGAAAGTTATCGCAACTGGACTACATATAACGAGGCTCTCGCTACCAGCATCTCAACGCTACAGGCGGCTGGGGTAACGGTCGTGCTTGCCGATGTGGATGCTAACATAAAGGCTTTGTGTGCGGCCCTTGGGGATGCCTCCCTCGTATGGTACCAGTCATATCAGGAGAGTGCCTACCACTACACAGCCCTGGGCAATTTCATGGTGGCGATCACTGTATGGGATGCGCTTGGTTATGATGTTACGGCGCTGGATTATAGCGGGGTAAGCGATATAAATGAATCGCACCGGCTGGCGGCTATCAATATAGTCGCAGAGGCTGCGACATCCAGTGTCACTATTTCCGGCTTCGGCGGCGAAGGAGTGGGGATGAAATGAGGAAGGGGGGCGTTATACTGCTGCTGCTCCTGCCGTTCCTTATCGCGGCAGACCTCAAGCTGT
>CAYYHF010000404.1:0-2122 GCA_964471415.1 uncultured Clostridia bacterium
GGAAGGGCTGGAGTTCTGTAATCGCCTGTTCGCTATTGAGCGCGATTTGCAGGATGCTTCCCCGGACAGCGCTATCAAGCCCGCTTGAAGCGTAGCCGACCGATGCTGGACGCTTTCCGGGCATGGCTTCATGACCAGGAGCCTAAGGCGCTGCCCAAAAGCGCCGTGGGCCAGGCAGTCGCATACAGCCTCGGCCAATGGGATAAGCTTGAGGGATTCATGTGGGACGGTCGCCTCGAAATCAGCAACAACCGAGTCGAGCGGGCGATCAAACCGTTCGTGATCGGTCGCGAGTCGTGGCTATTCGCTAATACCCCGAGCGGGGCTAGGGCCAGCGCTGTGATTTACAGCATTGTGGAAACAGCGAAGCAGAACAAACTGAACCCGTTTGCCTACCTCTGCTACCTGTTCGAGAGGATACCGGACATCGACGCCAAGAACCCGGCTGCCATCGACGAGCTGCTGCCGTTCTCTCCATCCCTGCCCAACGCCTGCAGAACAGGCCGCTAACACAAGCACGACCACGCCTCATCGCACTGCCGCGTGGGGGCTGTCTTGCGCTTCTGCTCAATTCCTCCTGACCCAGGAAAACGCGGATCGTAGGCCACACCGATGTGAAGCTCGCGGGCCGCCGGCGCAGTGTGGAGCGCCGCGGCCCGCGCGAACACATCCGTGGGTATCTCATGCGAGCCATCACGGGCGGTAGCCCGATGATCGGGCCCTCGCTCTTACAAGGCGCAGACTGTCATGTGGGGGCGATTTGACGTTAAGCCGGGCAGGACTAAACTGCGTCTTGGCGAAGAACACATGCGGACAAATATGGATGCATCTGTGCCGGAGTTGATTCTGGTATGGGCTCTGAACACTTGAACCGCCGCATGTTCCGAGTGAAGAAGGCGTATGACTATACTGTCAGGTGTGTTTCTTGGACGGATAGTCTGTGCGGCGGGATTTGAGGAAAGGAGCTGGCCTTGTGATGTCAATGGAAGAACGAAGTCTTTGGATATCAATAGATGGCGAGGAGACAAGAGACGGCGTTCCGCTGCGTCTTCTGTCAGCGGTATTCTCCGGTGTTCAGGAGACCGTCTTTCACATCGCAATGGCCGAATCCGGCCGCGAAATGCGCATTAGAGCTCGAGTGCCGGACGGTATCCGCATGCAGTACCAGCTTGCGCGTGTGGCAGAGCACAACAGTGTGTACACCGTTGAAGTTGCGCTTCCTCCTTTGGAGCAAGCGGTATTGCCGATTTGCCAGGGCGACCGCTCGGCAGTTCTTGACAAGTACGACTCCCTCTTGGGTGCCCTTTCGAGGCATGAGGATGATACGATATCAAAACTTCTTCCCGATACGGCGTGGCGCAGAAGGATACTTCGGTCAGTGGAGGGGTATTGCCCCCAAAAGGGGGATCAGTGGTACGTGAGTATTGGTCGTGAGCGTAACGGAGCTTCAACGATGTTGTCGCCGGCGACAGGCGATTACATTGATAGTATCCTTTTTGAGCCGGGATTCGAGGACATGACGCTTAACGGCGATCTGGTCCGCGTACACCTAGATGAGAATAAGCTTGGCATCTACTATCAGCCCACGAAGCGTGTTCTGGACTGCTTCTACAATCCCGAACTGGAGGACCTGGTTGTGGAGAACCTGAAGCGTATTGTGCATGTTACGGGCAAGGTTCAGCTTGATGCAAATGCCTGCCCCGACAAGATCGTGGATGTGACCGATATTCGTCCCCTTGACCTCCGTCCGCTTGTGCTCAAGTCAGTGGAAAGCCCTGATGGAACACTCGTCTTCAAGCAAGCAAGGTCGATCGAACCTTCATATGAAGACGAGCAGGTAGTATTTGAAGTGCCCGACCTGCACATCATTGCCTCGGGCAACACGCGAGAAAATGCTGTGGAGCAGCTCTTTTCGGATGTTGTATGGCTATGGAAGGAATACGTTCTTTCACCGCACGAAGAGCTGTCTCAGGATGCCGCAGATCTTGCATCGTGCCTTCGGAGCATGGTCGAGGAGGCTCGCTTGTAGATGGGTGATGAGAAGCGTTGGCAGGTTGAGAATGCGTTATGCAAGAAGGGCTTCCGCAAGGTTGAGCATCGTGCTGGCAGGAGCTTTCTGCAC
>CAYYHF010000405.1:0-2111 GCA_964471415.1 uncultured Clostridia bacterium
GAGAAACACCGGATAAGGGTGGACTTCCTTCCAACGCTCGGAGTTGACCCGGCGGCGTTGGATCGAGTGATCCCCGTGGGAACCGGCAGGCAGGAGAACATCACCATATCCAATAACGGCAATAGCCCGTTGAGTTTCTCGGTGGAGCCAAGACCCATCGTCCCATCGCAACAATTCATGGCAGCGGATGGCATTGGCAGCCCAGAAGCTGCCGGCGCTGCCCAAGAGCCTGTGAGGGACAGGTTCGGCTACACCTGGCGCGACAGTGATCAACCCGGCGGCCCCGTCTTCGACTGGATGGAGATCAATGAGATAGGCACCAAGCTCGATCATATGTACGAGGGCTCGGCGCAGCTAGTGCAGCTGCCGTTCGAGTTTCCCTTCTATGGAAGCATGAAGAAGTGGGTAGGCGTGTCGTCCAGCGGGTATCTGTTTTTCCAGATGGGTTCGCCGCGCGCCTCCCAGGGCGCCAGAATGCCGAACCATAATCCTCCAAACGAACTCATAGCGGCATTCTGGATCAACCTTGATCCATCGGCGCCCGATGCAGGGCTCTACTACTACCATGACGAGACAGAGAACCGTTTCATCATCGAATACGACCGTACTGCAGTTCAGGTGGACATCGATGAGTGGTGGGAACCGATATATGGGCCCTGGAGGTTCACATTCCAGATTATCCTGTACCCCGATGGGACCATTCTACTTCAGTATCTCGACATGAGCGGGGCAACCGGAGCGGCGAGCGGAATCGAGAACGCCACCGGAGAGGACGGCTTCACGATCGGGCATATGCAAGACGAGCTTGCGGTCGTCATCTCGCCCCTCTACTCGGTGATTGACGTGGGTCCGACGACTGGGTACGTTCTGCCCGGGCACAGCCAGAGCGTCCTGGTTACCTTGGGCACGCCTCAGGCAGCCCCGGGGACCTACTCCTTCGACCTGTGCGTCACGTCCAACGATCCGTTCCGTCCGTCCGTGATCGTGCCTGTTACGGTCAAGCTCAACCAGGCGCCTAACGTGAAGGACACGGTTCCTGCGGGCGGCGAGACGTGGACCGGCAAGCAGGAGATCAAATGGACCGCGATGGACCCTGACGACCCCGCTGACGCGCTCACGGTGGACCTCTACTGGTCTCGCAACGGGGGAGAGTGGCGCGAGATCGCGAAGGGCCTCGCCAATACCGGTTCCTACATGTGGAACACGGCCAGTGTGGGCCTGGGTGGCGATGACTTCCGAGTGCGGATCATCGTAACGGATCCTGCGGGCCAATCCGCAGAGATCATCAGCGAGCCGTTCACCATCATCAACGATGCGCCGATGGCAGCGTTCAGCTTCTCGCCATCGCCCGCGATGGTGACAAGCGTTGTCGAGTTCGTGGATGAATCGACCGACGATGGTGAGATCGTCGCCTGGCACTGGGAGTTCGGCGATGGATCCGAAAGCACTGAGCGCAATCCGAAACACCAGTACAGCGCCAAGGGCAAGTTCACAGTCAAGCTGACTGTTACGGACAACGGAGGCCTGACCGGGGTGTGCGAGAAGCAGGTTCAGGTGGTCAACGTAGCGCCCACGGTGAGGATCCTAAGGCCCGAGGCGGGTGAGACCTGGACCAGGGCGAGGGAGATCGAATACGAAGCCAGCGATCCCGATGGCGATCCGCTCACGATCAGGCTGGCGTATGACTACCTCGGCGACGAGGCGGGCTGGCAGCCGATCGCAGAGAATCAGGAAAACACGGGCAAGTACCTCTGGGACATCTCCAAGCTCGCCAAGGGAGGCCGTTACAGGGTGCGCGTTGCAGCGGCCGATCCCGACGGCGGCACGGCTGAGGCAGTGAGCGGAGAGTTCACCGTCATCGTTCTCAAGCATATGGTGATGGCCGCCCCCAACCCGGCCAGGAACTCAGTGACGTTCTACTACGACATCGAATCCGATGCGACGATCTACGTATACGATGTAGCCGGACGGCTGGTCTACAGCGCTGAATTGGCAGTCGGAACAGACGCGCATGAGTGGAATCTCACCACAGGCGACAGGCCGCTTGCGGCGGGGCTCTACCTCTATGCGGTCGTTACTGTCGACGGCATGAAGAGCGAGGTCGGACGGCT
>CAYYHF010000406.1:0-2105 GCA_964471415.1 uncultured Clostridia bacterium
TGTCTTGCTGGGCTCTGTGGCGGCAGTCTGCAGTCTCCCCCAGCCTGCGAACGCAGCTTCGGGGGGACTCCTGTCCGCAGTTCTGTCCTTGGCTGCCGAGCCCTGGGCAGATACCGTTGCGAATGGCCCTATCGGCCGGTCGCCCGCTCTCGCGTTGCCGCTTCCGACATGCGCCCACCTCAACTTGGAATTTGGGCTTTCATCCAACTTCATCGGCGTGGTCCCGGTCGCCCGGGAAGTCGCTATCAGTCTCACCGAGGGACCGCGGCGCAGGGGTATGGCCAAACGTCTTGCGAAGTACTTGCCCCACGATTTCGATCAGGATATCGCGCGGATAGAGGGCTCAGGATCGGGTTTGGCGGCATTGGCGTGGGGCGGCGCGATCTGGCTTGAGGTGGGCGAGGATACCGTTGCCGGGGGGGTTGCGACCGGCGATACGCTACGGTGGCTGGCAGGGCTTAGGCAGGGAGCAGACGAGCAGCATGGCGATGATGAGTACGAAATCGGCATTCGTGCTCAGCAGTCTACCGTGCGGAGAGGCACAATCAGCGTATCCGCCCCGGTTGCGGCAGGCATTGGGCCCGGGCGGGCAGCTGTCGGGTTCAGCCTCAGTGCGCTTTCCGGCAAGAGCCTGTATGACGCGAGTTTTGCCGGGATCGCCCAGGAGATGCCCGATGGCAAGGGGAAGCTGGTCGGCAGTCTGGATAAGATGGAGTGGGAGGAGAGCCGCGGATCGGCTCTGGGATACACAGTGGATATTGCGGGCGCGGTGGCGCTGTCGGAGCGCGTTTCCCTCGGCGTCTGGCTTAGGAACGCGGTTGGCGCCATCACATGGAAGGATACTCTATTCGTTGAAGGTATCGTGAACACTGATACGGTCACCGTGGACGAGAATGGGTATCTGGTGTATGCCCCGACCATGACAGGAACCCAGCGCGTACAGGACTGGCGGCAGGCGCTTCCGAGGGCGCTCGAGGCCGGGTTGGACGCGGATCTAGCCGGCGCGCGGGTCAGTGCTCGGCTGTGCTATGATGGGCAGCGACTGCTGCCGACCGCCGGGGTCGCGTTCGATCTGAACAGCATGCCGGCGGTTGTGAGCGCTGCAGGGCCCCCCCTGAACGGACGCCTGCCTCGGCTCGAGCTAGGGCTGGGGATGACGCCCGCTCTGCGCGGCGTGTGGCGCGTCCGCCTCGATGGTCAGAGCGGAAGATGGAGCGTATCGGTGGAGGCTGATAGGCTCAGCCCCGCGTCCGCGAAGGCTCTGGCGGCGAATGTGCGGATTGGGTTTGACTTCTGAGGACAGGGGGAATGGACATGCATAGTCTGCTGCGCGCACTATTCAGGCTGTTAGCAGTAGGTCTAGCGTCCGTGCTTTCCATGGGCGGGCCTGCGACTGCAGGCGGAGAAGTCGCGGGGAGCGCATGCAACGTCCGCCCACTGGTGATCGCGCATCGAGGCGCATCGGGGACGGCGCCGGAGAACACCATGTCCTCCTTCGAGCAGGCCGTAAAGCTCGGGGCGGACATGATCGAACTTGATGTACATGCCAGCCGCGATGGCCGCCTCATTGTCATCCACGACTCCGTGACGATACGGACCGCTGCAGGGAACCCCCAAGGCGCCGTGGCCGACCTTACGCTTGAACAACTCAAGACGCTGGATGTGGGCGTGTGGAAAGGCCGCGAGTTCGCCGGGGAGCGCATACCCACCCTGGGCGAGGCGCTTGCGGCTTTCAAGGGAAGAACGATGGTTCTCATCGAGCTGAAGGCGCGGGGCATCGAGGAAGAAGTGGCTCGGATCATTCGCGAGACCGGCATGGAAGACGGCGTCATGCTGCAGTCTTTCGATGCTGAATCCATGAGGACCATACGCGGGTTGCTGCCGGGGGTGCGCACGGGAGTGCTGTATCGCGACATCTGGATCGTCAACCCGGCGAGCCGAGGCCGGCAGATTGCACAGCGGACGCTGTCGGTGGGGGCGAGCTTTGCAGGGATGAACTTCGGTGCGATTTCGCCCGCGCTTGTCATGGCGCTAAAGGACGAAGGCATCGATGTGTTCGCATGGACGGCGGATGAAGACTGGATCTTCGCGCGTCTGATAGATGC
>CAYYHF010000407.1:0-2104 GCA_964471415.1 uncultured Clostridia bacterium
CGACACCTGTTGGTGGAGCCTATCTTCGGGGTGGATCGCGCCCCCGACGCCTGCCAGATTGCCCGCTTGAGCCTGACTCTGGCTCTTCTAGACAATGTTGAGCTGGATGACCTGGATGGGAATCCTGATTTTAGGTTGCCAGACCTGGGGCGCCACAACGTTATCGCCGGTGACTTCTTCGACACAGAGATACCGTGGCAGACGAAGTGCTCTCATACCACGTTCGATTGGATCGTCGGGAACCCGCCGTGGGTGTCCATTACACCCAGTGATGCCGGCCGCTACGAAACGGGCCAGTGGCCGTGGGGCCACGTTTGGAAGTGGTTGTCGGCTCCAGAGCGCAAGCGTGTGTTCCCCGTCGGCGGCAACCAAGCTGCCGAAGCCTTTGCGTGGAAGGTTACCGAACACCTAAGGGATGATGGTGTCATCGGTCTGGTTCTGCCCGCAATGTCGCTATTCAACGACGCATCCAAGCGCTTCCGGGCGAAGCTGTTCAGCAGTACCCATGTATGGTGTGTCGCCAACTTCGCGAACCTGGCCTATACGCTCTTTGCCGGCCGCTCTCAGGAGCCGGCCGCCGCGTTCTTCTATGGGCTAAGAGCCCATAGCAACATCCCGTCTGAGAACTTGGCAGCCACAGACGATTCCCCGGCCACTTGCGACGATGAGCGGATCGTAGTGTTTTCGCCACTGGTTGCCAACCAGAATGCAAACCGCCCTCACAAAGCTAGCAGCAAGATGCACGTGTGGAACATCGTTGTGAACGCCAACGAGGTCCAGGAGATCCCGACGACGGTAGCGGCAACGGGCAATATGCTTCCCTGGAAACTCGCGATGTGGGGGTCACACCGAGACGGACGGCTGATCGCGAGGTTGCGGCGGCGATTTCCGACGCTGGGGGACGTAGCGAGAGGCCAGAACATTGAGATCCAGCAGGGCTTCCCTCTGCGGGGTGACAATCCGACGGCCGAAGACAGTGAGAGAACTCAGTTCGTGGAAGAGCTTGTGGGCAAACTGCGGGTGCATTTTCCAAGTCTGCGTGGCTCCATGCGGCTGTTCTCGCTGCCCCCTGGCGCACTACGCACGATTGGCCGGAATCAGGCCCATATGCGGCTCCGTAGCGGCATGGCCGGCTTAGCCGTGTCGCGGCCACCTCACGTCATTGTTGATGCCGGCGGCAGGTTCGCTGTGTACTCAGATGAGTTTGTAGCTGTGCAACAGCCGCACGTAGGGATTGCCGGAGATGCAAGCAAGTCCATGTTCCTACGTGCGCTGGCGGCCTACCTCAGTTCCCATTTTGCCACCTACCACCAGTTCTTCGGAACGCCCGAGTGGGGGATTCGGAGCAACCGGATCACCAAGAAGTCGCTGCTTAGGCTGCCCTTGCCATTCGTTGAGGCGCAGGATGATGTCACTCGGGATCTGGCGCGTCTGCAACAAGCTCTCGCCGCATGTGCAGAGCCGCGGACCTCGGACTTCGAGATGGTGTCTCCGTCGGAGCCCAATGCGCGTGAGACCACAGCACTTCAGGACGAACTGAACCGCCAGGTGTACGCGGCACTGCGGTTGTCCGAACGTGAGCAAGTGCTGGTTAGTGAGTTCGTTTCTGTGCGTCTGGGCCTCATCAAGGGCAAGATCAACGCGTGGGTGCTGGACCCGCCGCCTGATTCCGACATGATGGCGTACCTCACTACGCTTCGCGACGAACTTGACAGGTTTGTCTCCGGCAACCCGTCGGTGCGGCACTTCGTCTGCGCCGTCTTCGGAGAACAATCCGCTGTGGTGAGCGTGGCGCTTGAGCAGCAGGGGACGCACGATAATACGCCGCGCTTGTGGCAGGCTGATACCTCGGAAGCTCGTGAACTGGACAGGATCAGGATGAACTTACAGCGCCGGTTTGGTCAATGGACTTACTTCAACCGAAGCCTGCACGTGTACGATGGTCCATTGACGTACGTTATGAAGCCGATGGAACGGTTCCTCTGGACACGAACCCAGGCTATGCTCGATGCTGGTGACATTATCGCCGATACCCTGGCAGGAGTGGAGTGATCCTGCCCCGATTTCGTGGACAGTTTGCTACACAGCACTGACCAGGCTCTCG
>CAYYHF010000408.1:0-2102 GCA_964471415.1 uncultured Clostridia bacterium
ACACGGCTAAATGACATGCGCCTGACTGGGATGAGCGAAGCGTACTCGTCGCAATCGGAATACGCAGATACTTGATCCGCCCAATCCTCAACCTTGTACAGCGGCTTGGGAGAGTTGAGCCTGTTTAGGACGAGTATCTTGCAGGCCTCGCCCACCGATACGCTGGCCCTATTGGAGACAAGGGCACAAACACTATCTACGATATCCTCGAGGCCGAGCAGAGCCAAGAGCGGTTTCATAAGGAAGATATCCCCTGTGACCTTCGACTTGTATCTCGTGAAAACGCCCGATGGATACAGGTTGAAGGTGCCGCGGTGCTGCTTCTTTGGATTCTTGAGCGCCATGCCGACCAACCTTTCGCGTTTGCAAAAGTCATCCTCAGGTTAGCCAACTCATCCATGACTAAGTCCAACTGTCCACGAATAAACGCGCGCGCCTGCAGCCGAACGTGAGCTACCTGTTCATCACGTTCGCTAACGCCTTGTTAAGCCGAAGCCAAGACACTAGTCAAAACGAATACGTCTTGACACCTCATCGACCTGCCTGCGGTGCTTGTCACGCAGCGCGTTTTCTCTCTCCAGCTGAGCGCCACGCCGGTGCCTCCACTCACGGTACTGTCGGTTGGTCTCTTCCACTGCTAGCTGGAGAGTGTCACGGTGGTACCGCTCCACCTCATCGATGGTCGTTCCATTCAGAGTGACCACAGAGTCGCTAACCCTTGCGATTCCCGGTCGGTGCATTGTAGCATAGCGGGGAGAATGATTCCAGTTCTCTATGAACATTTCGGCCCACTCAGCAGGCACTCTCTGGGACAGTGCAAACGGTATGGAATACAGCGCACTGCCGCGGGTACCATCATTGCGCGGTTCTGTGACACCTTCGACGATGACTCGTGTGATCCTGATGTCCTCGAATTCCCTTGGTGTCTTGGGATGCGGATGCTCTGATGGCTGGGGCTTCCCGAGTGACGCCATCGGTTTCCCCAGAGGAGGAGGTTCCTCCCGTGTCCTCAGGAGCGTGCAGACAAGATCCCGATACTGCCGCTCTGAGTATGGGTTACCAGAAAGGTCAATGTAGTACTTCCCCGCAAGCCATGAGGGTGCCGCTTGCGACCACGTACCTGTTCTGAGAACAGGAATGAACTTACGGTCGTTTCTCCGAGTCATCATCTCTGCTGTCATGATATCGCCTTCGTAACCGACTCCACCTTCCCGAGTATCCGAACGCGCCTTGTACCGGGGTGTGCAGACAGTGATCACAAAATCGTTCTCGCGGATGGCCCGCTCCATGAACTCCGGCAACTGATCTCCAGGGACGGTATGCCAATGGTCTAGAGTCACATCCACTCCGTCAGACCGCAGGCGCTCGGCAAGCGAACGTACCCATTGCCGATGGGCATCGTCGTCCCAGGAATACGAGATGAAGGCTGACATAAGCAATCCCCCCTCGGCAGAAAACCTTAGTCTACCTAACATGCTAGCACATCACCGGTAACTCTGCCATGTGCAGCACGAGCTCAACGCTTGCACCCCATGCCGGAATGTCATCTCAGGTGCCTACGGGAAGAAATACTCATGTGAGTAGATCCGGCAGATATTACACAAGCTCAGCCATTCCTATAAGAGAAGCGCCAAGCGCCCCTCGAGGGGGAACAGCGAGGCCGAGGAATCCTCTAGAAAGGGGCTGCCGCGTTAGTAGACGAGCTTTCCCAGAGAAACGACGTTTGCCTGCTCGCCCTGGACGAAACCGGGACAAGAGTAGAGTCCAGCAGTTTCTATGGATGGGCCCCAAGAGGCCTTCCTCTCTATGCAGAGCCAAACGGGGACTACAAGGGATGAACGTCATAGGAGCTACAGAGATACTCAAGACATTCAAGCCCTACTACTCCATATACTCGTTCCGGGAAGGCATGAAGGCGCCGCATGTAGGCCGGTTTGTCGACAAGCCGATGCGTAAGAACCCCAGCAAAGACGTATAGGTGATACTGGACAACTACCCGCCCCACAGGTCCATAGCGTCTGAGTGTGAGCACAAATACCAGGGCAGACTTCATTTTGCTTTCTTGCCTCCGTATTCGCCAGAGCTAAACCTTGAGGAGAACA
>CAYYHF010000409.1:0-2100 GCA_964471415.1 uncultured Clostridia bacterium
TTCCGTTACTCGCCAACCCATATGTCACTGCGCTGTTCTTCGCCGGCGCACTGATCGCGACCGCGAGGCGCAGGCTTTCGCTCATCTACTGGGTCGTGCTTGTGGCCGTGGTGCTGACCGGCCTCACGACCGCCCTCTACTCAAACCGTATGGCCTTGCTTCTCAGCTTCACACCTGTCATCACACTGCTTGCGGTTTTCGCATTCACAGAGATCATGAGCGGCGTTGATCGGCCTGTGTCCGTTCGTGAGGTGATGTCGACTTCCCGACTGCGGATCGCGCTCGGCTTCTGGACGGGACTTGCGCCTGGCTGCCGTGGAACCGGCAGGGCGATCTCGTTCGGGCTGGTTCTGCTCGCGCTCGTGGTATCATACCCGATGGCCGACTACCTGTTCGTCATCCCTGCCGCCCAACCCAACCCGATTCCGGATGCCACAGCGTTGCTCGGCAGGGAACCTTACGACATTATCATGACCGACGTGCCCGGAGCGGTCGCGTGGTATGCCGGAAAGAGGACCCTCATCCTGCCGGATGCCCCCGGCCAGTTGCAGGTTATTGAGCAGGCCGGAGTGAGTCCTGACGCCGCATACCTCCGCAGGCGCCCCGGTCTGCAGAGCGACATATTCCCCGGCTTTGAATGGGTGGAGAGGCGCGATCTCCCGGGGCTCCTGTGGGAGCGCGTGGACGATGCTCGGGCGGCCGATACGGGGGATGGCGATGAGTAAGCCGGCAGTCCGGGAACTGCCGCGCGAAGACGACGCCTCCGATGGAGGCTGGCTTCGCGACAACCGCGTCTACATATACGCGGGCGTGCTCACACTCGGCGTAATAGTCGCCTACTGGCGTACCATGCAATGGGTCACGAGCTTGTCGATCATGCACGTGGATACTGGCGGAGGACTCTTTGCGCCTCTGGTCTCCGCCTATCTCGTGTGGTCGCAGCGTGATGAACTCAAAGGCCTCGATCCCGCCCGCTCCCGTTGGGGTACTCTCGCGTTGTTGTTCGGCCTGCTGTTCTTTATCGGCGGTATCTGGGGGCGCTTCGCGGTCCTGCTCACACTCTCGCTGGTGCTGGTGGTCTGGGGCCTGGTCGCGACCATGGGCGGATACCAGCTTGGAAAGAAGCTCGCTTTCCCGATCGCCTATCTCGCCTTCGTATGCCCGGCACCGACCGTGCTCGATAATCTTTCGCTGCCCCTCCGCCAATTTGCCGCCGTAGTCGCCAGCATCCTCCCCGACATGCTCGGGATGGAGACGCGGATTGAGGGCACGGAATTGATTGTCGCTGGCTTTCGCACCATGGTGGACGCGCCCTGCAGCGGGTTATCGTACCTGCTGGCACTCTTCGCCACCTCCACCCTGGCCGCATATCTATCGCATTGTTCGATGACGCGGAAGGTCATCTTCAGCCTCTCCGCGCTACCCATCGCACTCGTGGCGAATATCGTGCGCATTCAGGCCACATTCCTGCTGCACAGAGTCTTCGGTGACATTTTCTCCGATGGCATCGGTCACTTCATGGTCGGCATCATCGTGCTCATCTTCGCCCTGCTCTCACTTCTGACCGTCTGGAGTCTGACATGTCCGCACTGGAACGACGATTCCTCGCCTGCGCCGTCTTCATAGGTCTTCTACTCGGTACGGACGCGTTTTTCGCAAAGTGGACTCCGCAAGTCGCGGAGCCCGTCTACGGTGTCGTCCCGCGCGAGGTCGGTCGCTGGAGCGGGGAGGACGTCGCGGTCAGCGAGGAGATGCTCACCATGATCCTCGGCGGGGGGCGCACCTCCTTCTTCGAGCGCGTCTACACGAACGATGAGGACGACAGCGTCTCGTCTATGGTCATCTATATCGACAGTCCCGAGGCTCTACGGCACACCCCCGAGCGATGTCTGAAAGGCGGGGGATGGGCTCTCGATCGAATAGCCAGCACCGAGATCCCGCTCGACAACAATGGCCGTCCTGCCAATGCGAACCTCATCACCGCTGTGAAGCAGGACGCGCGAATCGTCCTGCTCTACATCTACGTCACCGCCGAGGGTTACCAGCGCACTCCGTTTGCGACACTGCTGGACTACTCATCGAAACGCCTCACCAGTCGCG
>CAYYHF010000410.1:0-2099 GCA_964471415.1 uncultured Clostridia bacterium
TTGCCGCTTCCACCCACCCCCCCTCGGCGTAGATGTTCTTCAGGTGGATGGTGATGTTCTGCGGCTTGACCTGAAACAACTCCGCCATGCCCGCCTGCGTCAGCCAGACTGTCTCGTCCTCCAGCCGAACATCCACCTTGATGCGGCCATCGGGGCTTTGGTAGATGAGAAGTTCGGAATTATTCATATCGTTCCTTGTATGTGATCCTACCGTAAACTGTCGAAACCCCGGCTGCCTCGATGGCGGAGGCGTCCCGCAGCGCCGAAAGGAAGAAGAGCGGCACAAAGCGGGAAATCAGATTGAGCGGCGTCGCGTTCTTGAGTCGTATTCAGAGAACTGGCCGCCGCGCCGGACGCCGAAACCGCGCGTCAGAACCAGCCGGATGGCCTCCAGTACGGTTGACTTGCCGGTGTTGTTCTCGCCGATGAGTACCGCGAGGACATCAAGAGCCAAATCCAGGGACTGGATATCACGAAAGTTTCTGATTTTTAGTTCGATTAGCTTCATAGTCGTAGATGACCTCGGTGGCTATTGTCCAGATGAATATGCGGGATGGTCAGTGTTACGAGTCACCGCAGCTCCCTTTACGGCAAACTCGTTCTCAATCTCGCGAAGCGTCCAGCCTACCAGGAACTCGCGGAACTCAGTTCGCCTCTTCTTGCTGATCAGTTTGTGTCCTGTCATCGGCCCGCCCCCCCCTCTGCCAGCGTTGCCGCGACAGGTACCGCCAGCTCGCCAGATAGCAGCTTCGGAAGAAGCGTGTCGCGTAGGGCAGAGAGTCTGCCGTTGCAGAGGCTCGTGAGCGACCAGAAAGCGTCGCATGCCGACAAAGGCATTGATGATGCTGATGCTAATCTCAATGGCGGCGCGACTGCGAAGCACCGCCGAAAGCATGGCCACGCCTTGTTCGGTGAAAACGTAGGGGAGATATTTGCGATGTCGGCCGCGGCCGCCTGCTGAATTGGCAATCTCCGCAGCCAAAGGCTCCTGTGCTGATTTTGTGCTGACCGTCGCACCTGTGTCTGCATCCACTTGGATTGCCATGTTCTTGGCAGCATTCAAGGTCACAATTTGTGATCTTAAAGAATCGTGTTCAGCCTTGGCCAACTGAAAACGGAACGATTCCGGAAAACGCTCCAGGTTTCGTTTGACCGCTTGATTGAACACTCTGGTCTCAATTCCATAAAGTCGGGCCAAATCACTATCCAGCATCACCTCCACGCCGCGCACTTTGTAAATGAGGGCGCGGAGTTGTTCTTCCCGCAAAACGACAGCTGTATCATTCCTGGTTGCCATAACTGGCGCCCTCCTCCTTCTCTGCTCCATCCTTGCACCAATCGTTGTCTATGGCAGATCCTTTGACATAGGCCAACCACTTAACTTGCGGGCGTTCATTGTCATTACCGGCCATAGCCCAAGGCCTCCAGGTTGGCGCGGATCGCCTCGTCCAGTTGAACGGACTCGGTCATCTGCTCGTAAAGGGCTGCTGCCAGTTCGCTTATCTTCTCCTCGAAGGGGATGCCGTCGTCCTCGACCGCCTCGGTGCCGACGTAGCGGCCAGGTGTCAGCACGTAGCCGTGCTCCTTGATCTCCTTGAGGGTGGCTGTGCCACAGAAGCCCGGCTGATCCTCGTAACTGCCGTAGGTGTCGCCCCCGGAGCGCCAGGCGTGGTAGGTGCGGATGATCTGGGCGATATCCTCGTCCGACAGCTCGCGGTGGGTCCGGTCAATGAGTATGCCCATCTTCCTGGCATCGAGGAAAAGGGTCTCACCGCTTCGGTCACGGTAGCCCTTGGCTCGGTTGGCGGTCTTCCGCCGGGTGAGGAACCAGAGGCACACGGGAATCGGGGTCGTGTAGAAGAGCTGCCCGGGCAGAGCGATCAGACAATCCACCAGGTCGGCCTCGATGATGGCCTTGCGGATATCGCCCTCACCGGAGGTGTTCGAGGACATAGAGCCGTTGGCCAGCACAAAACCGGCGGTGCCGTCCGGGGCCAGGTGATAGAGGAAGTGCTGAATCCAGGCGTAGTTGGCGTTGCCGCCATCCACGGTGATGACCGAGCCGTCCTTCTGCTTGCGCTCACCGCCTTTGGGGGGCG
>CAYYHF010000411.1:0-2098 GCA_964471415.1 uncultured Clostridia bacterium
CCCGACATTCCCGAGAGGCCGATGGCGCTGGGCGGACCCGTATGGCTTCAGCGAGTCCTGAAGCCTAAGTCGCCCCTGGCTATTCTGGTGATTCTGATGGCGCTGGGCATCGGGATAATGTCCTACACGCAGAGCGACCCTAGGCGCGTGTTCCGCATGGATCCTCCTTGGCAGCCGGGTGAAGTCAGCCGCCTCGAAGCGCGCGATCCCCACGGCGGCCTGCAGTTCACATGGGTCCTGCGCGTGGATTCACAAGGAGAGCAGACTGTCTTCACCGTTGATCGGAAGGGTGCAGGATTCCACGAGCATTCGGTGGTCTATGCCGATCCACATAATCTCATTCCTACACGTACCGAGTTCGAACGCGAGTCTGTAGAGGGACGTGTCACCTACCTGGCTGAATACTGGCAGGACGAGGTGACGATAAGAGCCAACATTCCCCGGGGCTATGAGGAGGCCGCGGTCAACCTGCCCGCGCGCCCGTTCTACGACTACGAGCAGTTCATGATGGTCATTCGGGCACTGCCCTTGTCCGACAGATTCCGGGGCACTCTTCGCAGCGTTGTAACACGGGCCGGAGCGCAAGACAACATAACCCTCCGAGTCCGAAGCAGAGAGAATGTCTCTGTTCCGGCAGGTGAATTCGATGCCTGGAAAATACAGATCACCGGAACTGGCCAGTTGGCCTGGATCGCAGTCGCTCACCCACACCAGCTGGTCAAATACGAGGACCAAGCAGCCAGCACCCTCAGCGAACTGGTGAACTACACGGAAGGGACGGTCGGATTGGTTGATGACTGATTCGCAGAGGGCTTGCACGCTATGAACTCGCTTGCAGAATGGTCCCTGGACGTCTTTGGACGCTTCGGCACCGTTGGTCTGTTCGTGGTGGCGTTTGCCGAATCGAGCTTCTTCCCTGTGCCACCCGATGTATTCCTCCTCCCGATGTGCATGGCGCATCCACAAGCGGCGATGTGGTATGCCTTCATCACCACCGTCTCATCCGTGCTGGGAGCCGGGTTCGGGTATCTGGTCGGGGCACGCGGCGGACGCCCTCTGGTGCTGAGGTTCACCGATGATCGAGGTCTGCGCACAGTGCAGAAGCTGTTCGACAAGTACGGCGGCTGGGCTGTGGGCATAGCCGCCTTCACTCCTATTCCCTACAAGGTGTTCACCATCGCTTCGGGAATCTTCCGCGTGCGGCTCACACCTTTCCTCACAGCCTCAGTCATCGGGCGAGGCGGACGGTTTTTCCTGGGAGCGGCCTTGGCCATGAAATACCGGGACACATTCAGAGAGGTGATCGGTCCTAAATTCGAAATCATCACCCTACTCGTCGGACTGGCAGCGGTCGCTGCTGCGATTGCGCTCGGACGGGCACAAGGCCGGGCGGGTCGAGCAGCCCAGGCGACCGCCAGACTCAGGTTCCCGAGTGCGATAGCACGACTCGACCAGCGCCAGCGAAGGCGCCTTGTGGAGCGGCTCATCTACACTCTGGCAGGCTTCATTTTCCTGCTGATACTGCTGGCTGCAACAGGCCTTCTCCGTCTGCCCACCATGATGTGACGCGATGCCCGTCCGATCATCTTGATCGCGTTCGCCAAAGCCGTCCTTGGGCCGACTAGCCTGTTGCCGGATATAACAATCCCCATATTAATGCCGATAATAGTAGTAGTACCCATGGGCAATTTTGAGGCGCAAAGCGGTTACAGGCGGTGCAGCTATCTGATTCTGGGGGAGCGTGTTAGCCATATGGGAAAATGGATTACGAATCTCGGCTTGAGATGGAAGTTCCTGATGATTTTCCTGATATTCGCCGGTGTGCTGGTCAGCACGGGTTGGTTATCTGTGAGGGCGATCAACTCGCTCGCTTCGGGCATTGGCGTGATGACCGACATGCACACTCGGCAGCTGGAGAACGTTCTCAGGGCGCAAAGGGCAGCGGCCGGCGTTGGATACCATCTATCCAGGCTCGCCAATCCTGCGAGCTTGATCACGTTCACGGATTGCGATGCCCAAATCGAGATGGCCAAGGAATCATATTTGACATCCTCCCCGGACTGAAGTCCGAGGATTCCTGGGAGGCGCCCCAGGCTGG
>CAYYHF010000412.1:0-2098 GCA_964471415.1 uncultured Clostridia bacterium
TATGCCGTGATAGTAGAGGGCGCTCATCAGGAGCGGAAATCCGGGATGAATCTGAACCTTGGATGGCAGTTCAACCGCAAGGTGAAATGAGATAATCCCTAGCCCTACCAAAAGGATGGCAGTCCGTGGCTCGGGCAGGGGCCTGGTCAGCAGGATTCTGATGCATAGCGGCAAAACAATAGCGGCGAATGTGAGGAAACAGATGATCAGGGGCACTGTGTCCCGGCCTTGAAGTGAAGTCGTGATGAAAGGGCCCACGGGGAATCGGCGGGTTGAGCGACTCAAAGTCCTTGCTCCTCCTTCCTTGCGCGAGCGGACAAACCTGACAGACCATGCGCGCACGCAGGGCTTTCGCCATCAGAGAACTCGTCGTCCATCATCCGGCTGAGATCCGCTGAGGCTCCAGACTATCTTAATGGCATCGAGGCATTTTTGGCAAGCTTTGAGATATCGCAGTCGGAGTAGCAGAAACGCAGATCCCCACTTATATGCTCCCATGTTGGCATCTGAGGACGGACCCGCCGAAGGCATTGAGGATCATCTGGCTGTAAAGAGCATTCCCGCGCTGTTCCTGGTTGACCCTCAGGGCAAGGCGATACTGAAAGAGGTTGGCTTTCTGGGATTCGCCGCGCTCTGGAACCGGATCAAGGAAGTCATGGACATCGGCGCAGACGATGGCGTTGTCCTTCCGAAGATTAAGCCAGGCGCGTATCAGGCAGAAGCAACCAGGATTGACTGGGGCGATCTTTCGACTAGCCTGCCCGATTTCCCCTTCATGGACTATGTGATCTACGAGTTTGCCGCGAAATGCCCGGCGGCATTGGAAAAAGAACCGAACTACGTAAACAAGCCGCTCTACAGCGTGGCTGAAGTGAACAATCATTCCTATGTCATGGCCGCAGTCGACTCCCAGAAGACTGGCTCTATGGACCTGCTGTATGTGGACCTCAACCGGAACCTGGACCTGACCGATGACAAGCCGTTTGAAGTCCCAATGTATAGCTACTACTCCCAGATCGAGTTCATGTTGGACGAAGATGTGCCGGGTTCGGTGCCCTTTCTCATCACGGCATATTCATACAACAATGAGAGCGCGTACTACTTGACCACGCTCGTTGGGTATGAAGCCTTCGTCTCCACTGACGGCGAACCGATCAAGGTTCTGGTGGTCGATGCCAACGGCAATGGCCGATTCGACGAAGACGCCGATGCTATCCTGATCGACCTCGATGGTAATGGTCTTTTTGACTGTTTCTCGATGGTAGAAGAATGGACAAAGCTCGACGAAATCCTTAGGCTCAACGACGAGTCGTATAGGATCAAGTTCGATGCCAGCTCGAAGAAGATCATCGTCGAAAAGGTGTAACCCCCGCAAACGCGATTGGAGGTTCTGGAAGCACGACAACTGCAAGCATGGCTTATTCGGCTGGGAGAAGTTCAGGCTCTGTGACCGCCTGGAGCCCGGCACGGCGCTCTGCGCGCCAGCTTGCGTATCCCGGGTTCGACAGTTTAGGCATGTATGTGATAAGAACCAAGCGAACCAATAAGGACGGATCCACCGTTGCCTATCTAAAGCTCGCTCACAACGAGCGGCACCCTGTGACGGGCAATCCGGTCGCCAAGGTTATCTGGAGTTTCGGGCGCGAAGACTCGGTGGACGTAGAAAGGGCGATCTTCGCCATGACGGCGAACCGCGCCCTCGCTCCTTGGAGCAAGCTGGCGATGGAGGATTGGGTCGAAAACGATGTTTGCATCGATGGTCTAGAGCAGGTCCAGGTTCACCAGCTCTACCGCGCCATGGACTTTCTGATCGAAAACAACGAGCACATTCAGGATCTGGTCGGCTGGAAGCTGGGCTGGGCGCTCACAGTGGTGGACAGAGGATTCTCTTTTGCCGCCAACCTGCGTTGTCTGCAAAGAGCAGGCGGTCACTACATAGCCGGGGAGCGGATGCGCGCCGATGTCAAGACCGTGGAGGAGGCCCTGGCTCGCCCAGGCCGGTACAAGCCGGTTGAGGAGAACCTCAAGATCAAAGAAATCATATGCTGGCTGGCGCTTCTCCTGGTGCGCGTAGCCGAAAACAAGGTCGGCGATACGT
>CAYYHF010000413.1:0-2088 GCA_964471415.1 uncultured Clostridia bacterium
ATTAGCCCGTTGCTTGCCGGAATAGCGCTGGCCACACTGCCCCTGAGCGTTGTGGTGACAGTCATCATCGCGAAGCGCGCCCAGAAGCACTTCGCCGCCCAGTGGGAGAGCACCGGCGCACTCAACGGCCACATCGAGGAGATGTTCACCGGCCACAATGTAGTAAAGGTGTTCAACCGACAGCAAGACGCAGTCGACACCTTCGATGCGGAGAACTCCCACCTGTTCGACGCCAGTTTCAAGGCGCACTTTATATCCAGCACCATCCAGCCGGGCATGCGCTTCATCAACAACCTGAACTACGTGGCGGTGTGCGTTATCGGAGGGATGAAAGTCGCAAATGGCGCTCTCTCGCTCGGGGATGTGCAGGCGTTCATCCAGTACTCAAAGCAGTTCACCCAGCCCATTGTGCAGACCGCCAGTATCATGAATGTCCTTCAGTCCACCGTAGCCTCGGCCGAGCGCGTGTTCGAACTCCTCGATGAGCCGGAGGAGACTCCCGACACCGACCCGGTCGAGCTCGAACATGTCGCGGGGCACGTCACGTTCGACAATGTGTCATTCAGGTACAAGGCTGAAACGCCCCTCATCGAACACATGCACCTGGACGTGCAGCCTGGCCAGACCGTAGCCATAGTCGGCCCAACCGGGGCAGGCAAGACTACCCTGGTCAACCTGCTGATGCGTTTCTATGAGATAGACGAGGGTAGCATCGCCATCGACGGCGTGGACATCCGGCACATGACCCGCGACAACCTGCGCAGCCTGTTCGGAATGGTGCTCCAAGACACGTGGCTCTTCGCCGGTACCATCCGCGACAACATCGCGTACGGTCGCGAAAATGCCTCCGAGCAGGAGATAATGGATGCAGCTCGGGCGGCTCACGTCGACCACTTCGTGCGCACCCTGCCCGACGGGTACAGCACCAAGCTAGACGACGATGCGTCCAACATATCGCAGGGGCAAAGGCAGTTGCTCACCATCGCCCGGGCTATCTTGGCCGATCCGGAGATACTCATCCTGGACGAGGCGACAAGCTCAGTGGATACCCGCACCGAAGTGCTGATACAGGAGGCCATGGCCAAACTGATGAAAGACCGCACCAGTTTCGTCATCGCCCACCGGCTTTCAACGATCCGCAACGCCGACACCATCCTGGTCATGGACAACGGGCGCATAGTCGAGCAGGGCAACCACAAGGCCCTCATGGCCAAGCGCGGGTTCTACTACGACCTGTACAACAGCCAGTTTGCGGGGGCTTACGACGAGGCGGTGTAGTCAGTCAGTCACACGCCTCAGTGACCATGTGAGCGTGTTCTTGACGGTGCAGGACACGCTGTCGTCAGGCGACGCAATCGGATCATCGTACCACGAGTCGGTGCCCTGAAGGGCATGAGCGTCGGGGTCGAATGGTTTCCACGATGACCGAAAGTGGTCGTACCTACTCACGAGTTTCGTTACTGGGATGGTTGCCGCGGAGCTGATAGAGGAATCGTCGATATCGAACTTCTCGCTCCACTCGGCATTCCCGTCGCAGCCCTCGGATGTATGGTTAATGGATCCGCCCATAGTCAGGCCCAAACCCCAGGGGCTTGGCTGCACAGCTCGCGTCCCGAGCACCACAGTGTATTCGGGCTGGGCGCCGCGGTAGTCAACACGGAGCTCAACGTGCGTTTGCCCCTGATTTTGGTCTGACATCCTTCCTTCGTACTCACACGTGCTAGTCAGTTTTCGAGGCCTCGAGTTGCATTCCTCTATGGACTGATAGACACTGCCGCCTGAGATGTTGGCTGCTACCCTGTAGGCAAAATCGCCTGATCCGCTTCCCACATCGTTCAGGCGGATACCATTCACAGTGACCTCCTCAGTCCATTCGCTGCCGCCCTTGTCGCTGACAAACCAGCCTTCGTAGAGCTTGCCTGGACCCGGGCGCGCAGCGCTCCAGGCGACAGTGATCTCCCTCTTGAGGGTAATGCTTCCCTCCCAGTCGGTGGGCTTGTGTCTCTCAACCTGAATTGTTCGCCAGGCGCTGACAGCTCTGCGTATTTCATCTCCAAGGGGACGAACCAATGCCGCCTCGAATGGGTT
>CAYYHF010000414.1:0-2075 GCA_964471415.1 uncultured Clostridia bacterium
CGATCTGTGTGGTACGAGGTGGATCCGGCGGAAGCTAGTCCATATGAGAAAAAGGCCCCCCAACCATCTACATATTAGGACAACCCAAACAGCAATCTGGTCCACGGGAGACTCAGCTTCCCGAAGAGCCCATATAGCTGCATAATAGATAATGCCGAGTTTGGCACTGCCATTATTCTGTGATAGGAGCCTGTGCGAGTAACTCAGTGTCAATGGATTACGGTAAACGTGTTCGTCGATCAATGAAGGTCGCGAGTTCCTTGATACCACCATACTGCCGTGGTTGAAACCTTGACGTGTCCTTGCCGGACGGGTGCCAGGTTATGTTGGGCACAGTACTGCGATATCTACCTGTTTCCCGGACCTGAAGAGCTTCAGTATGTTGTGCGCTGTGCATACGATCAGCCACTCTGCCCGCACCTTTGGTTTGCCTCGAAGCATAAACTGACGTATGCCTTGCGTCCACGCACGGTCCTAAGTTTCCTCCGCATTCGGTCTTTGCAGGATAAACTCGCTTTCTTCGGCTTACGGTTCAAGTTGAGTTCGACCTGCTTGACCATGTCCGGCAGATGGGTCACATCCGAAGCCTGGTTTGTGAGATCAGCCGCGATAATGATCTGCGATTCGCTATCCACAATAGCCTGCGCGTTGTATGCCTGTATGAACGCTTTGCCGGAGTTCTTCATCATGCGTGAATCGGGAGCATACGCGCGTCGCTCTTGTCTTCATGAAGAACACGGTTGCCTGCTACTGGCGAGTTGAGGACCTCGGGCATGGCAGTCATCCCGGCTTTGGCCTGAGGAGCATGTCCCGGCCTAGCTGAGTGCTGCGGGCGATTGTGCCTGAGCAGTTCAGATGGCAGCTTTGGTGCCACCGAAAACCCTCGGTAGCCTGCCGCTGCGAGGCTTGTCTTCGAGACTGTCAACGCCGTTGCGCTCATGGCGGTCAATCCACTGTCTCACAACGTTTTCTGAGGCGTCGAATATCCGCGCTAGCTTTGTGATGCAGTAATCCCGACTTGAGAGAAGTACTATGTGCGCTCTCTGCGACACCCATCCTACGGCGGCGCGTCCCATGGTTCCGAGAGCACGGATTGCGTCGTCGTCAAGTTGCCTGATGAACCTCATCCTGACTGCGCTTTCTAGATGCCGAATATGCGGCTAGCAGGTATTATAGTGCAGGCTCATCAACAGCGCAATAACTTACTGTGACTTACTTAGCCGCGTTCTGCGATAGCAATACGATCATATCGCAGCCCCCGCGTGACATCCAGGCGGGGGTCATTTGACGCGTACTTTGCTGTCGCATTGGCCGCTAGGGCGGCGCGATGCAGGACTCTTGCCAATCCCTATTTGAACAGGTCTGTAGAGGCCAGCCTAAATATTCGCGTTCAACGGCTCAGCCACGCTGGTTGGAACGAGCAGGATTTCCAGGGCGAAGGAAGAACTAGTAACACGTGCGAAACAGCGTTGCTCGGAGGGCAACCAATAGCCACTTGGCCCAAGACGCAGCAAGGAACGAGATCATCCGGAGTTCATGTAGCAGGCGTCGGAAGAAAGCAGGTGAGCAGTATTGTCTTGTTCTGACAGCGGAACAGTTACCGTGAGGGTCTTGATGGATCCAGGCCCTTCCCGCATCAAGGACATGAAGATCAGTATTCCATGTCGCTCTGTCCGCCTGGGTACTATCTGCCACGACATTGCAGAGGCGGTAGGCTTGGAGCAGGGCTGGGAGAGGTGCGTCCTCGTGCTTATCAACGGGAACCCATCTCATCACCTGGGCGGACATGACGCCGTAGTGAGCGATGGCGACCGCATTTCCATTGTGCGTCCGATGGGCGGTGGCTAGCATGTCTGAACGGTGTGGATGTCAGAGCTTCGTCCGAGATCGCAGATTATCTGCAGGAGGTGATTCCGGCGGCGAGCCTCGCTGCGCAGCCGGAGATGATGAGAGCTAACGACGGCAAGGTTTTGTGGGTGGACGTGACTGACGAGCTCGTGTGGATCGAGGCTATTCAGGCGGACTGGAGACGCCTATTCATCGGAGGCAGAAGCATTGGCGCCAGGTACCTTTGG
>CAYYHF010000415.1:0-2068 GCA_964471415.1 uncultured Clostridia bacterium
CACGGATACCAGGGAAAGCGGGATAAGTGAAACCAGGATGAAAACGGCAGCGAGTTTGGCCCCGAGCCTTAGCTTGTTGAACATGGCGTGTTCCTCCCTGTCGTTGTGATGGCCAAATGTGATGATTACAGATAAACATCGGCATATTTCGGGCTTGGGATTAGCCAGTTCGCTGGAGTTGTGTTTGTGGGGAGACTGTTGGCCTTCTGACCTGACGCTGATACTGCTGCGCCCGTGCCCTTGACGACCGTTGGCCGTGGACGTGTGGTAATATGTGTTGTAGATTCTGTGACATGCGAGAACAAGTCTGAGTTCGGCAGACTGAAGTCGGGAAGTAGTGCGGGTTGGAGGTGCTTGGGGTGAGTGGACTTGACAGAGGTTCTGTCGTCAGGAGGGCAAACGCAGAGCTGGGGACTGCGTGTTTTCTTGACGTTGAGACGACCGGGTTCTCCTCGAGGACGGACGAGGTTGTGGAATTGGCCATGGTGTTATTTGAGTTCAGCTACAATGCAGGTGAGATCAGGCGCGTCATCGACTCCTACTGCGGCCTTAGGGAACCCGGTGTGCCCATTCACCCGGGAGCAATGCGCGTTCACGGCCTGACTATGGACGATCTGCGCGGCAAACAGCTCGATAACGAGCGTGTGCACGCAATCCTGTCGGATTCCCATTTCCTGATTGCGCACAATTCGTCATTCGACAGACCCTTCGTATGCAGGCTGTTCAAACAGGCCGCACATATCCCCTGGGCTTGCTCGTGTAAGGACATCAGGTGGCATACGCATGGATACAGTTCAGCCAAATTGCAGGAGCTCATCAGGGCACACAACATCCGGACCACCCAAACACACAGAGCCATGGACGATGTGTCGGATGCCATCGAATTGCTCAAACGCCACAGCCCATCAGGCAATACGTTCTTCGCTGAGTTGCTTGGGGCGGCGCAGGCGGATGGGAGGATCCCACGTCATCTGTAAGAGGTGCGAGGCGGGACTTTGCCTGGGCCCCCCCTCTTCCCATGCTCCCAGAGCAGTTGATGTCGTTTACAAGAGCCTGAGCAGCGGATCTGTGATTTGCGCAGACTTGCTGTACATGAGGGCCATGCTCTTGTGCTATAACGCGCCGAGGGTTTCGGCTGAGATGGGTACAGTGAGCCCGTTCAGGTGGCTATATGGGATAACCCCATCGTGCTGAAGCCTGCCCACTACGATGCCCGGCGCGACTCCGATTTCGGACGCGAGCCTCCGCACGGCTTCGTGGCTGATGTTCCTTCTGCTAACCGAGTTAAGGAATTGAGCATACGGTGCAGGCGGGATCAGGTAGTCACGTGCAAATCCGTCAGCGGCGTCTTCGCCTGGAATGTCAACGAAGACGTCGTCTGGGGAAGACGAGAGTAGGTGGCCGGCCTCGTGGAAGAAGGAGAACCACACATGATCATCGCGCTTATGCCTGAAGCTCAGCTGTATGATGGCTCTCCTCAGCCCGTACCATCTGGCTGCGCCCGACACAGCGCACCCAGGCAGCTCAGGAACGAATACCACAGCTACACCGGCCTTCGAGCAGACCTTCTGGAGCTGCTTGAGGGCAATAGCGGGCTCTTCGACAGTCAGCTTCCTCGCCTGCGCGAGGGCGGCTTCGAATTTCTTCCTGGAGTAGGGAACACAGCGGAGCTTGCGTGTCTCGATCTCGCCCCTGCGCAGCCAGGCAGCAAGAGCCCAGTGGTCGGACTGGAAACTTGGCGACCGGCGAGAAGCCGCGACTAGTGAGCCAAATGTGTCTTTGAATGTATCCACGCTGGCGACTCCAAAGAACTTGAGGGCATTTGCGACGTTCTCGGCGGTGGTGTCGCCGGCATCAGCCCAGCCTTCTCTCACCATTGAAGCCAGTGGAATTTCATCTAGCCAGTCTGCCTGCTTTTCAAGGAGGCGAAGATCCCTGGATCTCAGAAGGCGCTGCTGGTAGTTCTCCTCCAGGGCTCTCCAAAAGTGCGCGGGAACACCAAGAACCCTCTCGAGCTGCAATGCAGTCTCGTGCGTAATGGCGGCTTTTCCCCTGACGATCTCGTTTA
>CAYYHF010000416.1:0-2045 GCA_964471415.1 uncultured Clostridia bacterium
ATTGGAATGAGCGCCGCTTGCTGCTGCCGCGCTTGCTGTTATCGATACCGTTGTTACTAGCTGCGATCGTACTCGTAACACCGCTCGCACTAGCCGGAGACGTTGCTGACTTGGACGAGTCCGTCCCGGGGCTGGCGGCCTTGGCACAGCAGAAGGCGGACACTCTGGTGAACAGTTACGGAGTTACCAGCGTGCAATACGCTGTAGTATCAGGCGGTGATGTTATCCTCTCAGGCAACGCCGGGGTGTTCAGCCGCACCGAGAACAGGCCGATCACGGCAGATACCATCTACGGCATCGGCTCCACCAGCAAGATGTTCACGGCTACCGCCATAATGATTCTGGTGGAAAGGGGTCTGGTAGACCTTGATGCCCCTGTCACCACGTACATCCCGGAGTTCACTATGGCTGATGCGCGCTATAAGCAGATCACCGTCCGTATGCTGCTTAACCACTCATCGGGCCTGATGGGCGCCACTTTTCGCAATGCTTTCCTGATCAGAGACAACGACCCGATGGCACATGATGCGCTCATTAGTGAACTAGCCGGCCAGCGGCTGAAGGCCGATCCCGGTGAGTACTCAGTCTACTGCAATGATGGTCTCACCCTGGCCGAGCTGGTAGTGGAGAGGGTCAGCAGTGAGAGCTTCTCTGACTTTATCAGGAATAACATCACAGCACCTCTGGGCATGAACCATACGGCCACATCGCAAGATGACTTTGATCACTCCCGCATGGCTAGGACATATGTCGATATGGCCGAAAGCTATGAAGTGCTCGAGCTAATAAACGTGATAGGAACAGGCGGCGTCTACTCCACCGCTGAGGATCTGGGCAAGTTCGCCGGGATCTTTATGTACGATAGTGTGGCGGGTGCCGACATTCTTTCGGCCGAATCCCTGCGAGCCATGGCCAATGCCGAGTATGCCAATGGCCTCTGGCCCGAGTGGGACCCAGCCCCGGGTATCTTCAACTACGGTCTGGGTTGGGACTCCGTGAACACTTACCCCTTCACCGCTTACGGTATCAAAGCCGTCGTCAAGGGGGGCGACACAATGCAGTATCATAGCAGCCTGCTCATTCTGCCCGAATACAACTTGGCGGCAACTATTTTAACATCGGGGGGATCTAGTACTCTTAACCTAATAGTGGTCGCTGAGTTACTGCAGCATGTGCTGGACTTAAAGGGAGCGCTCACTGCTGAAAGGCCTACAGTGCCCACGGTGCCTGGCGGCGCATCGGTAGCTGTACCGATACCACCCACCATGCTGGAATACTCCGGGCTGTACGCAGGTGAGCTTACCATGAACTCAGTGGACCTCTCCCCGGATGGATCGTTATCTATCGTTGAGCTTGGCGACTCTGCCCCACCCGCTGAAATATACGCCCACATAGGCGACGGCGTGTTCGTTTCAGCAAGGGGCGACAAATACCTGAACTTTGTGAGAGAATCGAATGGCCGCACCTACATTAGGCGGGTATGGTACCTCAATATTCCCGGGCTGGGGCATACCGTCATGAACGATTACATCATGCAGAAGCTGGCACCGGTGGCAGCGGCAGCAATGAGCGATAGCATACGTGAAGCCTGGTCGGCTAGGGAGGGGCACTATTACCCAATTAATGAGAAGTACAGCTCGCTGCCTTACCTGATGTTCGGCGCAATGATGGAGATATCGATATCTGCGGAGCCCGGCTACGTCGGAACGTGGCAGATCGTTGACGAGAACAACGCCGTATCATCCATAAAAATTCCCGGATTGGCCAGTCGCGACCTTACCGATATCGCATTCTACACTCAAGATGGCTGCGAATACCTGAAGTCCGGCGACATGATATACATTGGCGAGAAGGATATACCTGTGCTCGCCACAACGGTTACATCCTCGCCGAGGCGGACCATAGGCCCGATAGGCTCCGATGGCTACGCAATATGGTATCGCGTTGCCGATGTTGGCGGCGGTGGCGCAGTGAAGATTGTTGTGGACGCGCCCATGCAGGGTGCCTTTGCGATATACGAAGGCGCAGAGTGCACGGAGTTCTCG
>CAYYHF010000417.1:0-2042 GCA_964471415.1 uncultured Clostridia bacterium
GACCGAAACGGAGTTCACCTACGGCAGCTTCGGCGAGCAGCTGATCCGGACGAGCGGAGGCATCGCGGCCAGCTACGTCTACGATGCAGCCCAGCGGCTGACGGAGGCATCGCGGGACGGGGCTGTGATCGCAAGCGCGGTCTACGATGCCCTGGGCCGGTGGATCGTCTGCACGGACTCCTCCGGCGCCGTGCTCACGCTCTATTCCGGGAACGATGTCGTGTGGGAGCTGACCGATCCCCCGGCAGCGCCGGACGACCCCGGCAACCCCGGGACCGGCGGTACTGGAGGCCATTCCGGAACGCTGCCGGGCAACATAGCCGTCGACGACCCTGTAGGCCCTATCGTTGCCGACCCGGATGAGCCCGGAGACCCGATTGAGATCAATCCCGGTCTGCCCGGAGGCGGAAGCCAGCCGGGAGAGCAGGGCGGAACAGGGGATTCCGGCGATCCGGAGGAACCGGGCGATCCTCCCCCGCCGGAACCGGTCAGGATCGCCACTCGCTACATAGTCGCGCACGGCAAGTACCTGGCCAAGATAGCGCAGGAAGGCGCGGGCCCGGCCCAGAGCTACTTCCTGCATACCGACATGCTGGGGTCCATAAGGGCGGTCACGGATTCGACAGGCCAGGTAGTCGCGAGTTTCGACTATGAGCCGTTTGGGCTCCTGATCGAACAGTCCGGCCCCGCGTCCGCCGGAGCGGAGAGGTACACCGGGAAGCCGCGCGATGCCGCGCTCGGTCTATACTACTTCGGCGCGAGGTACTACGACCCCGGGCTGGGGAGGTTCATAACCGCCGACCCGGCGAAGCAGGGGTTGAACTGGTACACGTACTGCCAGCAAAATCCTCTCATATACGTGGATCCCGATGGCGAGTACCCTCTCCTTGTCATAACCGGCACGGCAGGAGCAGTGATCGGCGCCGGATACGAGGCGATACGTTCGTACAGGCAAGAGGGGAAGATCAACTGGACGAGGGTGGCGCAGGGTGCCGTTGTCGGAGGCGCCGTAGGCCTTGGCGGAGGCGCGGCGACCTCGCTGGCCGCTAGCCTAGGCATGGGCGGAGCGTGCGCAACGCTCACAGCGGGCCAAACCCTGGCCGGCTTCACAGCTCTAGTCCGGGGGCGGATGGGCGGCTACTGCGTGGGGAGTGTCCAGGGATGGGGTGAATCAGGGCATAAGGCACTTCTTCGATTACTGGCGCGATACGCCAGATAGGCTTGTTGGTATTGCCACACGACTGGGAATAGACGTCCAGATGATAAGTCCGTCGAGGGCAGGGTTTTCGAAGTTCACCGAACTCGCTCTGAACATTGCGAACAACTATGAGAGACTTGGTGGATCGATGCGAACCTTTGAGAGCGGCAAGACGGTGTACTGGTTCAGCAACGTGATCGTGATCATGTTCAACGGTAAGCTTCAGAGCATGATGCCCGGAACGATGAAGAGCTTCCTGAGCATGAAGTAGTGAAGGCGGAGACGGCTATGGAATATGAAGCAGTAGTGCGAAGGCTGGTCAGACCGAACGACTATGAAGGACTTGTGGTTGTCTCGATCCAAGAGCGGGATATTATGGCACTTTACCAATTACCCATGGAACTAGCTCTCGAGAAGCTGACGCCTGGCGCTGTCACTTCTGTCGATCTGTGGCATGTATACGGGGAGGCTGTCAGGATCGACACGGCTCAAAGAGCGTTCCCTACTCCGCCGAACATCGCGGGCGGAACCGTTCGGGGGCAGGTCGTCGACGTCATGTCGCCTACGGAGTTCAGAGTGGATTGTGGGCTCCTGATGGACGTGGAGAATCGGACTGAGTTGAAGGGAGTAGCTGCGGGAGACTTCATAGAAACGCGCGGTACGTATCAAGTCTACTTCCCCGGAACGGTGTGGGATAGATAGGCTGTATCCCGGCAGTATAGCGGACTCGGCAGATTCGTCGAACTACGCAGGTTAGCCGCGCCGCGGAACCTGGCGGCGGCTGTGATTGCTAAGGTAGGCTACAACTGCCTCGGGGGCGTAGCATACGAGGAAGACGCCGCCG
>CAYYHF010000418.1:0-2035 GCA_964471415.1 uncultured Clostridia bacterium
CGCGCCAACCCCTGGATGGAGCAACTGCCAGCTATCGTCAACTCTGGTGGCGCCTATCCTTTTATCCGATTTGCTGACGTCAATGCGGGGATGGGACCGCTGATCCGTAGCGTCATCCAGACGACCACAATGTCGCCAGAGGAGGCCTTACTGCGTTCTGAAGAGCTCGTCAACCGTTTGCTCGCCGAGACAGAGTAACGCAGGGCAAGGGGTCTCGTACTGCCTTCGCACATTTCAAAGTGGAATGGCCGACCGATGCATTCATCAGACGGCCATTCTTCCTACCAGTGATCCCTCAAGTCACGCTATCTCGATCGGAACTGAAATGAGAAAAGGTCGGCATCTCGCATCACGAATCGTAGCCTCATGAAGGCGAAACAGCTGAGAAGGAACCTGCATGCGATCAGGGGAATGAGATTCCGCGGAAGGCGAAGTGTCTGCAGATTTCGGGATAGCATCTTTCTCATGAAGGGAGATTGACCAGCGTGGATTCTTCACATGGTTCCGATAAGCCACGACTAGAGGAAGGCGAACTCTATGTGGGTTGGAGCGAAAGAAGCATCACGCCTGACAGACCAGTAATGTTGCAGGGCCAATTTCATCAGAGAATCTCAAAGTATGTGCAGTCCGAGCTAGTGGTCACGGTACTGGCGTTGGAGACCAGGGATGGCTCGGGAGGCACTCTGGAGCAGATGATGATTGGTGCCTGCGATCTCTGCAACATTCCCGCGGAGCTTCTTGCGGAAGTGAGAAGCAAGCTCAGAGGTCAACTGTCAGGCTTCTGCGTGGACAAGCTGTTTCTCAATGCGACGCACACCCATACGGCGCCGATAAAGACGGAGGCCGAGGTGGTAGCCGGAAGCCTCATATACAGGTACATTCCCAAGGAGATGCAGCCCGCGGCTGAGCCTGTAGATGGTGAGGTAATGTCTCCCCAAGAGTACAGTGAGCTTCTGGTCGAGCGCGTGTGCGAAGCTTTCATTGAGGCCTGGGATAAACGGGCGCCGGGGTCTGCCAATTGGCAGTTAGGCCATGCTGTCGTGGGGCATAACAGGCGCCTGGTCTATGATGACGGCAGTGCTCAGATGTACGGCTCGAGTGACACCATCAATTTCGACTGCATCGAGGGCCCCAGCGATCACGGTGTGGAGCTGCTGTATCTCTGGGACAAAACTGAGCGACTCTCGGGTGTCGTGGTCAATGTCGCCTGTCCATCGCAGGTAGTGGAAGGGCATAGCTTCATCTCATCCGACTACTGGGGCGAGGTAAGAAAGCAGCTCAAGGAGGATTTCCCAGACCCGCTTTTCGTTTTGCCGATGTGTGGTGCTGCAGGTGACCAATCGCCAAGGGATTTGGTCAGGCGGCGCCGGGGGGAGCCCAGCATGCACAACGTGGAGGGCGCCATCGAGTTGGGGGCTCGTATCACAGCTGCCGTAGTCGGCAAGCACGCTGCAGCGGCAGAGGAGAAAAGGTCAAGGTTGAGATTCAGACATCTGGTGGTGCGCATGGATTTGCCGCTGCGCACGGTCTCCAGGCAGGAGCATGACAAGGCTCAGGCTGAATTCCAGGCCATTCTCGCCACGAAGAAGCCCGGAGAGCGACTGGAGACCAGGGATATCGTCAAGCTGTTCACTCCCGGGGGAGTAATGGCTAGATATGAAGACCAGCAGAAGACGTCCTTCTACTCGCCCGAGATCCATGTGATTCGGCTAGGCGAGATCGCCATAGCCAGCAATCCCTTTGAGCTGTTCTTAGATTACGGTCTGAGAATGAAAGCGCGTAGCCGAGCTGCGCAGACTTTCCTTGTCCAGCTGGCCTGCGAGAAAGGGAGGTATCTTCCTACTGAGAAAGCTGCCGCAGGTGGTGGCTACAGCGCTATTGTGGCCAGCAACCTGGTGGGTCCCGAGGGAGGTAGACTGCTGGTTGAGCAGACGGTCGGTCTGATCAACAGCCTGTTCTAGACTAGAAATGGAGGCATCGACGCTATGGGAGATAAGCTAGCCATACGTGGAGGTACACGGCTGATTCCCGAGGG
>CAYYHF010000419.1:0-2033 GCA_964471415.1 uncultured Clostridia bacterium
CGATCTGCTCTCCGGCTGCTACACCCCGTTACGTGACTACCCGACCCCTTTCGGCGCCGAGCGGCCATTACACGGAATGTAACAACCTTTGATCGACCAACGTCCGAACTTGGGCATCATACTGCAGTCTCTCGACTGCAGCACCACACTTTCGCTCGTACGCTGATCTTAGCTCGACCGCTGCAGATAGACTTCCCTACAGCGACGATCTCATCAACCGCCGCCATAAGTTGGGCCACCTGCAACGATCTTCGCGCCGGCCGACTGTGATCACCTTTGGAACCACAGCCGACCTTTGCTCGACCCACAGCGGACTTGGCTGCGGATCTTCGCTCGACCGCTGCAAACCTCGTTATGTATCATGGCCCCGCACAGGACAAATATGCACACGCCACTTGGTATATTGTGGTTAGCCTTCCAAGGCGAAATCGCCTGCTTCTAGCCCCACTTGCCCTTGCCCATGTGCCCCCTGATCTCTGCCTTCGCAGCCTGCCCGATTACTTTGGCGTGCTCGTCGGCATACCTGAATAGGCTCACACACGGCGGGTCGAGATCATCCTCGATTCCAGCCTTGGCAAGCTTGCGTACTTCGTCCATGAGGCTTATCAGCCTGCAGTGAAGGTCGTTCGTGAAGCGGGATCTATGAACTAGACTGGCCTCCGCCTCCGCAAGCTCGGCAAACTTCTCCCTCGGAGCGCCGCATTTGGGGCACTTCTCCGGAGGACTGTCGCCATCGTGTATGTAGCCGCACACTCCGCATCTCCATAGCTTCATGCCTACACCTCCCCGCATAAGCATCGTTGCACAGCCCTAGTAGTTCCTGACGTTCAGCTCGTAGTAGGACTGAGGGTAGGCGCACGCCGGGCAGGATCGGGGCGCCTCGGCGCCTTCGTGGATGTAGCCGCAGTTGCGGCACTTCCAGCTTACAGGCTGATCCTTCTTGAACACTGTTCCGTTTTCGATGTTGGCCAGGAGGTCCTTGTAGCGTGCCTCATGATGCTCCTCGACCTCGCCTATCTCCCGAAACACGTAGGCAATGTCCTCGAAGCCCTCTTCGCGCGCCGTCTTCTCGAATTCAGGGTACATGCTAGTCCACTCGTAGTTCTCGCCTTCCGCAGCATGCTTCAAGTTTGCCGTTGTCGTTCCAACGATTCCCACAAATCCCGCCAACCTCTTCGCGTGTGCCTTCTCGTTGTCGGCTGTCTCTTCAAAGATGGCTGCGATCTGCTCAAGTCCCTCTTTCCGGGCTACTTCGGCAAAATATGTATACTTGTTCCTAGCTTGCGATTCGCCCGCAAAGGCAGTCATGATATTATCGTACGTCTTGGTCCCGCAAAGTCCCTTTCGCACAGTTGCCAACCTCCTCAGTCTTGTTCGCATCTCTTTGCGCTTCGCGCTTGGTCTACGCCTCCTCAAAGGCATCTTTTCCAACTCCGCAGTCCGGGCAGACCCAATCATCAGGAATAGCTTCGAAAGCGGTGCCCGGGGCGATGCCTCTGTCCGGATCCCCTGCATCGGGGTCGTAAATGTAGCCACACACAGTGCATACCCATTTGCTCATCAATATACCCCCCCAGAGTAATGCCTCACTAATCGTATAACACGAAACGACCGTGGCTGTCAACTCCTATCCACACTTCCTGATCACGCCACTACACCCAGAGCTCCGCCTGGGCCGCGAAAAGCGGCGACCAAGAGCAAGACACCCGCGGCCATCGTATGACGGCTGCGGGCGTTGCAAATGCAACAAGCAGTCCTGTAAGCCGAGTTCTGTCGAGAGTGATCATCTATCTCGGACTCATGTCGCCATGAGCCTCAAGCGGCCCAACCCGAGGGAGAAGCGAGCAACTTCGTGTCCCTCCTATTTGGCCTTGCTCCGAGTGGGGTTTACCTAGCCGCCCGGTCACCCGGACGCTGGTGCGCTCTTACCGCACCGTTTCACCCTTACCATGCGCCGGCCTTGCCGTGCCTGGCGGTTTGATTTCTGTGGCACTTTCCTTGAAGTCACCTTCACTGGGCGTTACCCAGCACTC
>CAYYHF010000420.1:0-2007 GCA_964471415.1 uncultured Clostridia bacterium
GTTGGAGGGGCTCGAAGGGGTCCGTAAGCGCCCTGCCATGTACATCGGGAGTACCGATGCCAGAGGCCTTCATCACCTGGTCTACGAGGTGGTCGATAACGCCATCGACGAGGCCCTCGCCGGTTTCTGCGACACCATTCTGGTGACGATTGGAGCCGACGGTTCAGTCTCAGTTGAGGATAACGGCCGCGGAATCCCCGTCGACATACACCCCAGAGAAGGTAAACCTGCTCTGGAGGTGGTTCTCACCATGCTGCACGCAGGGGGCAAGTTCGGAGGCGGGGGATACCGCGTGTCGGGAGGCCTTCATGGAGTGGGCGTGTCCGTGGTGAATGCGCTCTCAGAGTCTCTTGAAGCATGGGTGCGGCGCGACGGCCGCATCTACTATCAGGCATTCAGGCGCGGAGCCACGGTTGCGCCGCTAGAGGTGAAGGGGCCCGCCGACAGCACTGGAACCACAATCAAATTCTGGCCGGATCCGGATATCTTCGAGACGCTGGACTTCAGCTTCGATACGCTCTCTTTCAGGTTGAGGGAGTTCGCATTCCTCAGCGCCGGCACGAAGATCGTGCTCAGGGATGAGCGGGGCGGCGAGGATGGACGCAGGGAAAACGTATTCCAGTATGACGGAGGAATCCGCTCATTCGCCGAGTTCATCAACAGGGCAAAGGACCCTGTGCATGCCGACGTGATATATGTGTCAAAGGAGCTCGAGTCGGTATCGGTGGAAGCCGCCATTCAGTATAACGACGGCTACTCGGAGAACATGCTTTGCTTCGCAAACTACGTGAACACTACTGAGGGCGGAACGCACCTGTCGGGGTTCAGGTCGGCGCTCACTCGATCAATAAACGACTACGCCCGGAAGACAAGCATTCTCAAAGACAACGACGAGAACCTGACAGGCGATGATGTGCGTGAAGGGCTCACGGCCGTGCTCAGCGTAAAGCTGGAGGACCCGCAATTCGAAGGGCAGACCAAGACCAAGCTTGGCAACAGCGAGATGCGCGGCATAGTCGACTCCGTGATAACCGAAGGCCTCACCATATACTTTGAGGAGAACCCGGGTACGGCCCGCAAGATCGTCGACAAGTGCGTTGCGGCGGCCCGGGCCCGTGAAGCGGCGCGCAAAGCCAAGGAACTCACTCGGCGAAAGTCTGCGCTGGAGATATCGTCGCTTCCCGGGAAGCTTGCCGACTGTACGCTGCGCGATCCGGCCTTGTGCGAGCTCTACATCGTGGAGGGTGACTCTGCCGGCGGTTCGGCCAAATCCGGTCGCGACCGCAGATTCCAGGCGATCATGCCGATCAGGGGCAAGATCCTCAACGTGGAGAAGGCGCGCATCGACAGGATCTTTGCCAATGCCGAGATCCGCGCGATGATCACAGCTCTGGGCACCGGGATAGGCGAGGATTTCGACATCTCGAAACTCCGCTACAGCAAGGTCGTTATTATGACAGACGCGGACGTGGACGGCGCGCACATACGCACCCTTCTGCTGACGTTCTTCTTTCGGTTCATGAGGCCGCTCATTGAGAACGGCAACATCCTGATAGCGCAACCGCCTCTGTACATGGTGCGCCAGGGCAAGAAGGAGCACTACGTGTACAGCGACCGCGAGTTGCAGGAGACCCTAGATAACCTTGGACGCGGCAACTACCCGGTGCAGCGCTACAAGGGCCTCGGTGAGATGAACTCCGAGCAGCTGTGGGAGACGACGATGAACCCTGCGACACGTACCATGCTCAAGGTGACTATGGAAGACGCCATAGCGGCGGATCAGATATTCACGACGCTGATGGGCGACAAAGTCGAGCCCAGGCGGGAATTCATCGAGACCCACGCCAAATACGCTACAGAGCTAGATGTCTGATCTCCTGATACTCTGCTTTATGCTTTGAGGTGTTGAAGTTTGACCGAGCTTACTGACGGAAAGATGGTCCCAATCGACATAGAACATGAGATGCGCAGGTCCTTCTTGCTCTACTCAATGAGCGTCATAATGAG
>CAYYHF010000421.1:0-2002 GCA_964471415.1 uncultured Clostridia bacterium
GCGGGCAGCTAACCTGGCCGCGGTGGGTTCGATTCCCACGTACTCCCGCCATTTGTATACCCTCAGCTTCATTACCCCCTTCCGGCATACGCAAGAGCTCGCGCATTCTTCGCGGGAAAGCGCATCATTTCTGGGCAGCGCGGTTAGGAGGACAACGCGTGCGGACGATCAGACTTACACGAGGCGACAGTCGGTATATCTCGGAAGCCGCAGAATTGCTCAGGCAGGCGTTCCCTCACTCCTACAAGGACTTGGCCGAGGAAGAGGTAGTAGAGTGCCTCGCTGAAGAGAAGGTAGCGATTGCGGCGATCGAGGACGACAGACTCGTGGGCTTCATCGGAGCATCGCCTGAGTACGGAGTCACCGCATGGGAATTGCATCCGCTGGTGGTCAGCGCAGAGCGCCGTCTGCGTGGGATCGGCACTCTTCTTTGCTTGCAGCTTGAGCAGGCGTTGAGGGAGAGAGGTTGCCTGACCATATACCTTGGCAGCGACGACGAAACAGGCAGCACAACGCTGGGAAACACGGATCTGTTTGATGACACTTTCGAGAAGATCAAGAACATCCGCAATCTCAATAGGCATCCCTTTGAGTTCTATCAGAAGGTCGGCTACAGGATCGTAGGCGTAATACCCGATGCGAACGGCATTGGAAAGCCCGACATATGGATGGCGAAGAGCATTGCGGACCGAACTGGGTGAGCCGATGGCGCGGACTATCGGATGCGCGTCATGCTGTGTACTCGGCCGCGAAATCCCTGAACTTGTCCATGTTGAGCCTGAGGGTCAGTGCATCGTAGAGTCTCCCTCGAACTTGCCGCGAACCGAGTTCGCGGCTGCATTCCCGAAATCCCAGCTTGCTTGCTAGGCCCAGGAGCCTTTCGTTTCCAGACCATGTCTGCGTATATATCTCACTCACGCCGTTGGAGGTCAAGTACTCAATGAACAGCTTCCATGCGGCAGTTGCATAGCCGCGCCGCCTGGCGCTCACTGCCGGGATATTGATGCCTATCGTGCAGAAGCCATCGCCTTGAGTGTAGTTGTGGTCGCCATCGATGCAATAGGCGTTGCACCAGCCTATGTGAGTCCTATCGCAGTCGTTGACGCATATCTGGAATCCCCAACGCATCCTGGTTTCGTCCCTATCCTCGGACAGCCGGTCCAGCATCTTCTGGCGATACTGTTCAGCGTCGAATGGTTCTTCGCCTGAATCGTATTCCCATGGCGCATCCCATAGCTGCCACTCTGTCTCGACTGTTTCCCAGTATATTCTGTCGTGGATGTCGGTCTCAATGAAATCCCGGAGGGTCACTTTCTCATTACTTATCTCCAGAATGCACCGCCCCCGACCGTCACAGATACTCCTTCATCTTCTCCCGCCAGACAGCCTCTCTCTCCGGAAAACGGCCCGGGAAACGGCAACGGTACTCGCCACAGAGGGCTGCCTACCCGCAAACCGGCAGCGCCTACGATCGCCCAACGCCCCTCAGGTAATCATCGACCTGGGCGACGAAGCGAGTGAGATCCGACATGTTCTCCGATACGATATCGAGAAGCTCTCGGTCGGATACCAGGTGGTACAGGTGCACAAGGCGGTTTCGATACCCGGCCATCATCACCAGAGTATCAGACATGGCCCTGTCTACCACCCCGAGATCGCCCAGGCCACGGGCTATGGATTTGTGCTCGCCGGAGAGGTCGGCGACGAAGTCGTCATACGACATTCCCGCGAATCGCTGCATACGGGCAACACTCGCGTTTATCAGATCGAGTCGCTCCATTATCCTGTTTCTACTCAGCATCTCGCACCACCTCACTCTGCGCCCTGTAGCGCTCCCGAAATCCGTTGGCAACGTCCTCAAGATACGCGTTAAGCACAGGACGAAAGTCGGCAGCCCTGCGAGCTATCGACTCTTCGTAGTCGAACCGATACTCATCGCTAATCGAATACGCGCACCTGCCCTTGATTGAATCGCCGCGCATACTCGTGACTTCAGTCGTGA
>CAYYHF010000422.1:0-2001 GCA_964471415.1 uncultured Clostridia bacterium
GTACGACGAGTGTGTGATCCGTCAACTGCCGCGTAGCGGCTTAGTTCAACAAGGCATTGCACCCTACGCGCCGCAAGCGGCGCGAGGTTGAACTCCACGTTGTGCAGAAAGGAGACAAGATGCATTACGAAATCGATTTCCTTCCCGTAGGGGATGGAGAGAAGTCAGGCGATGCCATATCCCTACGCTACACGGCCGATGGTGGCGTCACTTGGACTATAGGAGTGATCGATGGGGGAACTCAGCAGTCTGGTGAAGCCCTCTGTGAGCATATCCCAAAGTACTTTGGCACAGACGAAGTAGACTTTGTCATATGCACCCACCCGGAGCAGGACCACGCATCAGGGCTCTCATGCGTACTTGACAACTTGAGCGTCGCACAGGTGCTGATGCACCGCCCGTGGGAGCACGTGGATGACATCTATCACCTGGTGACCGACGGGCGCGTTTCCCGAGACAGCCTGCGGCGGAAACTCGTTGAGGGCCACCCGTACGCCTATGCCCTTGAAGAGAAGGCGATGGCAAAAGGCATCCCCATTACTGAACCCTTCACGGACGCATACCACGGAATTCCGAATCTAACCATCGTTGGTCCAAGCCGGGACTTCTACCTTTCCTGCCTAGTCAACTTTCGATCCATCACTGAAGTCACCGAAGAAGAGGAGCGAGGAGTTCTGGAAGCATTGCGCAAGGCGGCAGCCGCCGCCGTCAAGTGGGTTGCGGAAACGTGGGATGATGAGAAGCTTCTCGAACCTGCAGACAATGCTGTCTCCAGCGAGAACCACTCCGGTGTCATCTCCCTTTTCACGTTCGATGATAAGAAGGCTCTGTTCACTGCTGACGTGGGAGTTGCTGGACTCAACGGGGCGATTGCGAATGCGCCATCTCTGGGCGTTGTCCTCAGTGGCTTTTCCTTCTTCCAAGTTCCTCATCACGGCAGCAAGCGTAACGTGGGGCCAGAAGTGCTCGACACGCTTCTCGGCACCAAGCGAACTGAGGGAGCGGAGCCCGAATATACCGCCTTCATATCGGCTTCAAAGAAGGGCGAACCAAAGCACCCCTCGAAACGCGTTGCCAACGCTCTGAAAAGAAGAGGCGCAAAAGTCATCACAACGCAAGGATCAACCAAGCATCACTACTCAAACGGGATGCCGGATCGCGGATGGCAGATCGCAACGCCATTGCCCTTTTACGACAACGTCGAAGACGACTAGCAACGGAGGTTAGATTGTGACACTCAAGACGAAGAACGCCCCGTACGCCGTTGCCTTTACCGTCCTTTACTATGTCGGTTTTGCTTTGACCAACGGTCTGAACTGGTCGTTTGCCAAATCATTATCAATTGGGAAGGACGGCGCAACCGTAGAAGACCCTTTGCTATCGCTTGCCTTCTTTGTCTTGACCCTGGTCCTCACATACCTTTTGCCGTCGGGGTGGAAGCACCGGCTCATCTATACTCGCTGGAAGAACCCTCTTCCCGGTAGTCGGGCGTTCAGCGAACTGATCGACAAAGATGAACGTATCTCTCGTCAAGAACTCGTGAATCAGTATGGACAGCTTCCCGAACGACCGTCCGAACAGAACGCGCTCTGGTACAAGATATACAAGTCAAAGCAGGCGGATCCAGTTGTTCTCAACTCACACGGCCGCTGGCTTCTGTTCCGTGACCTGTTCGCGATCAGCCTCGTTTTACTAGTGCCGTCAACCGTCTACACGTTTTGGAATTCTGGCGTGGCGAGCGGATTCGTGTCCCTAGCTGTTGCGCTCTTTTTGGTTGTCTGCCTGCTTCTCTGTGCACGAAACACTGGAGAAAGATTCACCTGCAATGTTCTCGCCAGATAGAGACAAGACTGCACAACAAGACAAATCCAGCGTACGCGGTAAACCGCGCCGCTGATTTGCGGCGTTGGAATTAGGAACATAATATAATGGGCGAACATTGGATACTATATTTCCTCTGGTGGGTATTGTCATGGCCTATATTCCTCATCCTGGCCACCC
>CAYYHF010000423.1:0-1990 GCA_964471415.1 uncultured Clostridia bacterium
ACACTCCGCCCCAAGGTCGATAAGTCTTTGGTCGCGGAGGGAGCAACGTGCGTCTACGAGATGATCGTGGACGGACTGGATTTGGATTCGGTGAAGGAAGCAATGAAAGTTGGGATCAAGGCGGCCTGTCGCGAGGGCATCGTCGAGATCACAGCGGGCAACTACGGCGATAAGCTCGGAAAACATCGCATTCGTCTGTACGACGTTATCAAGTAGACAGGTTCATCGCTGCGGCGCAGCGGCGGGCACTTCATGTCGCAGGCCAGGCGCCTTTGGCGGACGCGACTTGGAGTGCCTGCGCGCCGAGCGATGGCGCGGACGGGGTCTGGGATGGAGGTGCGGCGGGGGTGGCGCGGGTCGAAGCGGTGCTCATAACAGGCAGGACTGTGAAACAAGGCGTTGGGCTGGCTGAAGGCAAGCGTTCCGACCTGTATCGGCAGGAGACGCGCTCTGTGGAGATGAGCGCCATCGCCATGGCCGAGCTGGGCGCGGCGCAGGGCGACTCGGTCATCGTAAGTACGGAGTATGGAACAGCCGTGTTCACCTGTCGCAGTGCCGATCTTCCCGACTCCATCGTCTTCATTCCATATGGTCCCTCGGCCAACAGGCTCACCGGGTATGCGGCCGGGAGAAGCGGAATGCCCGCGTTCAAGGGGATCGGCTGCACAGTGCGGAGGGATGACAGTGGCTGAGTATGAGGGTGTGGTGTGTGCATTCTGCGGATCACTGTGCGATGACATCACATTGAAGGTCGAGGACAATGCGATAGTGTCAATGACCGGTGGATGCGCCATCGGGCGAAAGCGCTTTCTGAGCCCGCCGGAGGCCAACGCGCCTTTGGTGAAGGGCCGCGAAACCGGCCTTGATCAGGCGATAGACGCTGCAGTGCGCATCTTGTCGTCGGCGCGGTACCCGCTGATCTACGGGCTGTCGAGTACCACTGCCGAGGCTCAGGCCGCTGCCGTTCGTCTCGCTGAAACCCTGGGAGCGACCATCGATTCCACATCATCGGTCTGCCACGGGCCCGGCACCATCGCGCGACAGATGCTGGGTATTCCCACCTGCACCCTGGGCGAGGTCAGAAACCGCGCCGATGTGGTCCTTTTCTGGGGGTGTAATCCCGTAGAGGCCCATCCCCGCCATTTCGGCCGCTACTCAGTGCAGGCCCGCGGCTGGAAGACTCCCGAAGGCAGGCAGAACCGCACCCTCATAGCCGTGGATGTTCGCAAGACCCTGACGGCCAAAATGGCGGATATCTTTCTTCAGGTGGAGCCCAACTCGGACTTCGAGGTGCTGACAGCTTTGCGCGCCCTGATAAACGGGGCGAACTTGACGGGAGACACCTTCGGAGGCGTGCCCCGCAGCCGGCTGGAGCAGGCGGCGCAGACGCTGCTTGGGGCGAAATACGGGGTGATTCTGTTCGGGATGGGCCTCACCATGAGCAGTGGATGCCAGCACAATGTGTATCAGGCATTGATGCTGGCCCGGGATCTGAATGATCACACCGCCTTCGCGGTGATACCCATGCGCGGTCACGGTAATGTCACCGGGGCGGAGACTGTGATGACATGGCTCACAGGCTACCCGTTTGCCGTCAATTTCAGCAGAGGCTATCCGCGCTACAGCCCGGGCGAGTTCAGCGCGGTGGACGTGCTAGTCCGAGGCGAGGCCGATGCTGCGCTGGTGGTGGCGTCCGACCCTGCGGCCACATTTCCGGCGGCAGCGGCGGATCGGTTCGCTCAGATTCCGACGATAGTGATAGATCCGCAATTCTCGGCCACGGCGCAGATGGCCCAGGTCTATATCCCATCGGCATCAGCGGGCATCGCGGCGAGCGGTACCGCCTACCGAATGGATGGCGTGCCGCTTCCCCTCCGGAAGTTGGTGGATTCGAGGTACCCGGACGACCGGCAGATACTCAACCGCATCGAAGAGGGGGTGAGGCAGTGCTCCACATAGTAGGCGGGAGTGTGTATGACCCTGCAAATGG
>CAYYHF010000424.1:0-1983 GCA_964471415.1 uncultured Clostridia bacterium
GTCGAAGGTTCAGGCCTGACCCCGTTCAAGATCGTCAGTGAGTACCTGGTGATAGCCGCAGTTATCGCCGGATCGCTGCTCCTCGCCAGGGAGCGTGACACGATCGATGAGTCGCTCTTCATGGCACTGATCGGCGCGGCAGGAGCAACCGTCTTCTCAGAGTTCTGTTTCACTCTGTACCATGACGTCTACGCTACTCCCAACTTTCTTGGGCACATCTTCAAGGTAGTAGCCTATGGCTTCTTGTTTCGGGGCGTGGTTCTTCGAGGGCTACAGGCCCCATACGACTCGATCTTCGCCGAGCTGCAGAGAAGCGCTGTCCGCGACTCGCTCACAGGGCTGTACAACCGATTCGGTTTCATCCAGATCGCGCAGCGCGAAATGGCGACTGCTGTCGGCAAGCCCGACGCCTTGATCGGCGCCCTCATGGCGGACCTCGACAGGTTCAAGCATGTGAATGACACGTTCGGCCATCTCGCCGGCGACTCCGTACTCGTCCAGTTCGCGCGTATCCTCCTGGCCTCGGTGGGCCCTGCCGACACGGTAGCGCGTCTCGGGGGAGACGAATTCGTGGTCTTGCTCCCAGGCGCCGATGAAGAGAGGGCAGCGACTGTCGCCTGCATCATAAGGCAACAGACACGCGCATGGACTCAGCAGTCGGAAACGGCAGCAGGACTTGACGTGAGCATAGGCATGGCGGTGTGGATACCCCACACGGGAGGCGATCTGGATACTCTGCTTCGACAAGCCGATGACGCTATGTACAAGGAGAAGGAGCTGAAGCGAGCTCAAACCGCATTCGCGGGCCCGGGACCCGAGTAGGGATCCTGGACCCGCAATCTGGGCGGCCATGGATGCTGCGCGCTTCAGACGGCCGCCTGCCAGAGCATGCCCTGATGCCTACACACGCCGGGCCATGTCCATGAGTTCCAGCGTGTAGCAGGCTTCTCGCTCCATGTGATGCAGCAGATGATACGCGAAGTTCACCTGCCCGGTTGGTACCCTGCAGCAGCCAATCGACTCCTTGAGGCATCTCAGGTAGCCTATCCACCCGCTCACGGCCTCGCGGTTGCGGGCAATCAGCTCGCGCATGTCGGCAAGCGACGCTCCTGCCATCCTGGCCTGAGACATCTCGCGGAACAGCCCGAGGCCTGCCTCTCCAAGCTGCCGCGTATTCGCTGATAGCTCATCTTGGACGACCGGACGGAAAAACAGACTCAAGACGACACCATGCTCGGCGTTGATGTCGGCGAAAAACATGATCTCGTCCATCAGGATTGGCGCTGCTCCCTGCCCCATACAGGGAATCATACTCCTCGGCGCCAGGCATGCCGGGAGGTTCTCCTCACCAGGAGGCGCCGGGATCTCAAGATCGGACCTTACGGCAACAGGCCATCCCATAGGTCGATTGATGATACTCAGGAAGAAATCGGCTTCTCGCCTGGTGTGTTCCAGCATGTCGGCCGGCAACTGCATGTGGATGCGACACTCCCTGACCATGGCGGCCAGGTTGCCCTTAAGCTCCCTGAGAGGAGTCACTCTCCGGTTGGCCTCGGCTATAAGGCATTCTACATGCCCTGGGGGGAACGGCGGGTATGCCGACTGTACCACAGCCAGGAGTTCATCAATACGCACGCCCAGGCAATCGACATAGCGAAACAGCTCCTCATCAGCCACGTCCAGTCCACTCCGGATCAGCCTGGCGTGGTCCGACATGATGTGAAGCCAGAACCGCATTTCCTCGACCACGCCCATTGCCAGACCAGGCAAAAGCGACGGTAGAGCCGGCTGCACAGATATGCTCACGTCGAAGTCACCTCCGCTTTAGGCAATCACCATAGCATAGTCAGGCGGAGGCACATTCGCGACAGGCTCAGGTCTTGCTTTGATCGAGCGCTTCCCGGATGGCAGGTATGGCCGCCTCAGCCGCTCGGAACCCCTCGGGGATCAGCTCCGGTGCACGCCAGAACTCGGCGCCGAACA
>CAYYHF010000425.1:0-1980 GCA_964471415.1 uncultured Clostridia bacterium
TGGGAGGATCCCGGGACACTCGATCCATCGCGAACGGTCTCTGAAGCAGAAGGGGGCGCGCCGCCTCCGAAGCAGCAGTGGGTCGAGCAGTTTGTTGGGTCTGACACGAAGACAGTCGGTGAGGTGCGCACTGAGTGCCAGCGCCGGTCTGAGGAGCAGTACGGAAAGCAATCGCACGATACTCAGGTCGATGACGTCATCATCGATCTCGTGCGCGACGCACGCATGGAGCTGATCGACGGGCCTGACAGGCTGGAAACTCCGCTCTCCGTAGACCTGCAGGTCCGTAAGAAGAGCACGCGCAACTGGGTCCACCAGCCATTCTCATCGCTTCCCAAAGGCGCGATGGTTACTGAAGTCGTGCAGGAGATCAACAAGACCGATCTGCTGCGCAAGGTGAATGTAACGCTCCAGAAGACTGAGAGCGGTTCGCACATCGAGGAGGACGTTCGCGGCGCAGTGGGTCTCGGCAAGGTCGATCCGGACAGCGACACGAAGGTCGAGGTCACCTATCGCCTCATGAACGCGCCCGTGAGTGATCGGGATACGCTCGTGGACATGCTGAACGCCCTACCCGATGACCAGAACATGCAGGTCACGCTCGAACTGGAGCGGATGGAGAGGGACCGCTCATGAAGATGGACCTGTTCGACCGACTGCTCACTGAGGACGAGCCGCTCATCTCGCTCTTCGAGACGCTACGCGGAATGTGGAGTGCCGATAGCTTCCGCGAATGCCAGGAAGCGGGCGATCTCGAGAATTACCTCAGCGACAATGAGCACCGGGCGTCGGAGTTCGAGCGCGAGATATGGGACGTCTATGCCGACGTCTACCAGTTGCTTGAGGGCGAACACCCGCGCAAGCGGTTCGTCAGTGAGGTGCTGGGGCAGGACCAGTTCACGCTGATTATCTTTGACGGCCTCAGCCTCCGCGAGGTGCCCTGTTTGCTGCAGGTGATGGAGGAGCGTGGCATTGACGCCACGGTTGACTTCGCGTTGGCGCCCGTGCCCACAGAGACAAGCGTCTTCGCGCAGAAGCACTTCGGGGCGGGCGGGCCATCCGGTATCAAGAGCACGGATGACCTCGCATTCGAGCACGTGAAGCAAACCACGTGGGAGCCGTCGTTCGGGCGGGAACAGCGGCGGCGTCTCATCTGGGCGCCGCACCCGGACAACATCTTCACCGTCAGCAGCGACACCGTCGAGTATGCCGAACACGTGATCAGGCCGGTGCAGACAATCCTCGCCGCCATCCTCGACAGCGACCCCGTGCTGCCACTCTACATCACTTCCGACCACGGCTATCTGTGGCAGGGCGCGGCATGTTCCTGGCCGCTTGGTGATGACGAGGAGGCCCTCTTCGCGGGGGAGTTCAAGGCAGGGCGCTGCACCAACAATCCGAGCATCGAACTGACCAGCGGTGATAAGATCTGGACGGACACACAGCGCAAGGTCGCCGCTGCGCGCGGGCGCTTCGCATGGGGCGGGAAGGTCAAGGGACCCGCGAGGAACTTCAAGCATGGGGGCGTTTCGTTGATGGAGTGCGTGGTGCCATGGACAGTAAACCCCGGATAGACACTGAGTTCATCATCGAGCGCATGGATGCCCTGCTCGAACAGGCAGACGGCATCTGGAATGTCCAGCAACTCGGTCACGGAACTTCGAAGAGTTTGGACCGCGGGCGTTTCGCCGGTTGGGCGGCCTCAGTCGCGCAGGTGGTGAAACTCTCCTTCGGTGTTGACAGTCACTACTACACCCGAATTGAATCGCTTGTGAACGGCTCGGGTCTCATGATAGAGTCTGCCCCAGCTGGAATCTGCCTTGGGATACTCCAGGCCGCTCGCGATGATCTGGCTGCGGGTATGCTCGTGAAGCTCGAGGAACTTGCGGCTGCCGAAGTCTTTGACGATATGCTCGAGATGGCGCTCCATCTACACGAGAACGGCTATCATGTCGCCGCGGTCTCAATCGTAGGCGCAGT